>QGUO01000490.1 GCA_003242495.1 Pseudomonadota bacterium
GCTGCCGGGCGGCCTGGGCGTCAACCTGCACGCGGGCTGGCTGGACTACTACAAGACCAAGCAGTCGCCCTTGCCCTTCGACGTCGAGACGGACTGGGTGGGGACCCTCGGGCCGAACCTCACGGGGACCAACCCGGGCGCCTATGAGTACCGGATCAACCTGGGGCTCAACTGGATCACCGACAACAAGGGCATCAGCCTGCGCTGGCGGCACCTGCCCTCGGTGTGGGACGCCGGCAGGGCGAGCCAGGAGGCCATCATCCGCAACAACGAGCGGGTGGCGGCTGGTGGAGAGGGCATCCTGCTGAGCTACACGCCGTCGACCTCGCTCAAGACCGGCAGCTACAACATCTTCGATCTGTCGTTCAACTGGGATCTGAGCCCGACCGTGTCACTGCGCGGCGGCATCGACAACCTGTTCGACACCCAGCCGAAGATTACCGGCGGGGCGGGCGATCCGGGGTCGGTCACGGGTGCGCGTGCCGGTTATGCGTACGATCCGAACAAGAGCGAGGCGGAGAACCTCGCGATGCTCTCGTCGGTGTGCGGCGACGCGCCGGGTTGCGTGAACCCGACCGCGTTCATGCTGCCGAGCACGGGTGCCGGCTTCACCAACGCCGGTTACTACGACACGCTCGGTCGTCGCTACTATCTCGGCCTGAAGGTGCAGTTCTAGGTCGAGTCGCAGGGATGGCCATGGCGGCGGGCTTCGGCCCGCCGCTTTCTTTTTGCGCGGGCTTTCGGCGTACACTGCCGCGCATGAACGTCCGCTACCTGCTCATCACGGCCGGCGCCCTGCTGTCGCTGAGTGACGACGGACTCGCCAGCGAGCGCACCTTGACCGTCAAAGCCACGGCCTACAATTCCACACCGGCCCAGACCGTGGGCGACCCCACCCGCGCGGCGTGGGGCGATGAGCTGCGCCCCGGCATGCGTGTCATCGCAGTGTCGCCGGATCTGCTCGAGCTCGGACTGACTCGTGGCACCGAGGTGCGCATCGATGGCGTTGAAGGCACCTGGATCGTGCTCGATCGCACGCATTCGCGTCATCGCAAGCGCATCGATCTGTACATGGGCAACGATGTGAAGGCCGCGCGTCGCTGGGGAATCCGCACGGTCACCATCCGGTGGACGCCGGGCGAGGCGTCGTCCGCAGAGCAGTCCGCGTCCAACTGAGCGGACCGGAGAGGTGCGCCGTCGGTCGATTGCCCTCTCCGCCGCGTCCGCTCGACACGCGAGCGTGGAAGCGCTCGACGAATCCGTGACGGGCCGCCGGACCGCGCTGCCTCGAGGCCGGTACGATCCGTGTACCGGCCGCCTTGCGATGATCAGAAGCTCAGGCCGACGGTGAGCTGATACGTGCGCGGTGCGCCCACGGAGTAGAACGGCACATTGCCGTAAGGCTGTGTTCTGTCCGCGGAGAAGCGGCTCGTGGCGATGCTGCCCAGGTACTGCCGGTCGAGCAGGTTGGTCACATTGAGCTGCACGTACGTCTGCTTCAGGCCGAAGGCATCGAACGCATAGCGCAGGTCTGCATCGAGCACCGTGAACGAGGGCGCCGATTCATCGTTCACGTCCGTCGCCCAGCGCTCGCCGACGTACTTGCCCTGCAACCCGATCTGCAGGCCGCCGAACACGTATTGCGCCCGCGCCGCCAGCGTCCACTCGGGGGTCTCTACCAGCTCCTTGCCGGCCGTCGGCACGAACACGGTCGAGTTGAACGGAATGTCGTTCTTGACCTCGCTGTTGTTATACGAGGCCGAGCCGTACAGGGACAGATGGTCGGTCGCACGGACGCCGACCTCGGCATCGATGCCCCACAGGTCGACACGCCCGACGTTGCGATCGACGCTCAGGCCGAGATCGGGGTCGAAGGACGAGACGATGCGGTTGTCGAACCGCGAATACCAGAGGGCCGTGGAGCTGGTGATGCGCGGACCGTTGTAGCGCCAGCCGAAGTCGAACGAGTCGGTGGTCTCCGGCTCCACGTCCAGGATCTGCACGTTGTACAGGTTGTCAGTGCGTGGGGCGGAAAGCCCTGCCGCGTAGCTGGCGTAGAACAGGTGCCCGTCTCGCCAGGGTTCGAACGAGATGCCCACGCTCGGCAGGAAGTCGTCGTATTTGCGCGTGCCCCCGTAGGGTGGCAGGAAGCTGCCGTTCACGCCCTCGAAAGTGACCAGGCCGTTCGCATCCGGTGCGCTCGCAGGCTGGGTGGTGCAGTATTGCCCGCCGGTGATGGACGTATGGCAGTACTGATTGAGCTCGCGCTCGAAGAACGGCGCACGCAGGCCGATGTCATAGCGCAGACGTCCATCGAGGGCGCGCGAGGAATACGCCAGCGAGACCTGGTTGAGCAGGGCGATGGACAGGCGATCGCGCCCGCGCAACTCGGCGCCGTCGGCGGTCAGGACCGGACGCCCGTCGCGCCCGGCGAACACGTTCTCGGGATTGCCGTGCTCGTCGAGCCAGCCCCATTGTCCGGTCTGACGATGCCGCGCGCGGTCGAAGGTGTAGCCGAAGCGCAGCAGGCTGTCATCGTCGAGGTACCAGATCAGCGAGGAGTTCACGCTGTAGCGATGCGTGTTGGTGGTGTTCGGCGTGTACAGCGCGATCGAGTCCAGCGTATCGCCGTCGCCGTTCAGGTCCACGCCCGGTGTTCCCGAGGCGCCGATCAGGCGTCGGTCGGTCTCCGGGACCACGGTGAAGCCGCCGCCGTTGGCCAGGACGTATTGGAACGAGGGGTCGATGGTCAGGCGCAGCGCGTCGCTCAGCCCGAAACTCGCCTGGCCGCGGATATTGCCGGTGTTCGAAGGATTGATGCGCAGGCCATGGTAGTTCGTGCACGACACCTCGGCGTCACCTTCGTTCTGCGCGGAGCCGGCTGCTGCCGGCAAGCGGGTGCACGTG
>QGUO01000491.1 GCA_003242495.1 Pseudomonadota bacterium
CCCACCGAGAGGCCGTCGGCAGCGCCTGCCGGCGCACCCTGCGCAGCGCCCGAGGCGCCGGCAAGCCCGCCTGCCGTGGATGTCGGCAGCGTTCTGTGCGGCCGCTACGTCCTCGAGCGCGCCATCGGCACGGGCGGCACGGCCGTGATCTGGCGCGCTCGCGACCTCGAGGCAGCCGACGACAGCGCCGATGCGCACGTGGCGCTGAAGATCCCGCGCCCCGACCACGGCGGCCTCGAGCGCATGCATGCCCGGCTGCAGCATGAGTTCCACCATGCCAGGGCGCTTTCGCACCCGTGCATCGTGCGGGTGTTCGCACTGGAGCGCGACGGCTCCATCGGATTCATGACCATGGAATTGATTGCCGGAAAGACGCTGTCCTTCATGCTGCGCGAGCAGCCGCCGCCACCTGCGCTGGCATGGCGGATCCTGCGCGCCTGCGGACAGGCGCTCGCGTATGCTCATTCGCAAGGCATCGTCCACGGCGACTTCAAACCGGCCAATGTGTTCGTGACGCCCGCAGAGGGCCGCAGCGAGGACGTGAAAGTCGTCGATTTCGGCGCCGCGGGCGACGACGCCGGCAGCCCCTCGCGCATTCCCGCCGCCACCCCGGCCTACGCCAGTCCCGAGGTCCTCTCCGGCCTCGCCCCCGAGCCGCGCGACGACCTCTACAGTTTCGCTTGCGTGGCCTACGAGCTGCTTGCCGGACGGCATCCCTTCGGACAGCGCTCCTCGCTCGAGGCACGCGCCGCGAACTTGACGGCGCCGCGACCCGCGCAGTTGTCCGAATCACAGTGGCACGCCCTGCGCGCCGGACTGTCCTGGCAACGTGCGCAGCGTCCGGCATCCATGGCCGAGCTCCTCGACGGTCTCACGAGCCCGGTCCCCGCGTCACCGGTGACGGCGCCGCCGCTGGCGCACGATCCCGAGCGCGAGCTGCCGCTCGATCTCATGCCGGCGCAGCGCGGCTGGGGCTTCGCCGTGTTCGTGCTGGCCGCCGTCGGTGCGGTCTTCCTCGTGACCCAGCGCGAGAGCCCGGCGCCGCAGCAGCCCGCGGAATCCTCGAGGCCTGCCGCGCCCCCGCTGACGCCGCCCGCCGCGACACACAATTCCGCCCTGGCCGCTCCGCCCGGCAGCGCGCGCGACCCGGACACCGAGCGCGACACGGCGCGCGGCGATGCGCGCGCCCCTGCCCTCACGCATGCCTCCGTGCCAGCGCCCGCCGAGAGCGTGCGCCGCAGCGCAGACACGCCTGCTCCCGCGCCGGCAGGCGCCTCCGCCGCGGAGGGACGAGCGCTCGACGCGAACCGCCCGCCGCGCGCGGCCGCGCCGGCGGTGCCGCTCAGCGAGATCTCCTTCGACAGCCCCTCCATTGTCACCAGTGCCAGCGCCCTCGCCGCCGTCTTCATCGTGCGTCGCAGCGGCGCGGTCGACAGCCGCGCCGAAGTCCGCTGGCGCACCGTCGGCAGCGCCGCGGGCACGTCCGGGATCCGCGCCGCGGGCACGGTGGCGTTCCCTGCCGGACAGACCCAGCGCGCCATCTATGTGCCCCTCGACCAGACCTCGCTCGCGGGGGGCGAGCTGACGTTCGCGATCGAGCTGCATACCCCGACGCAGGCGCGTCTCGGCGCGATCACCCGCGCCGAGGCAACCATTCTGGGAAGCGGCTGACGTGAGCGGCGCTGTCTCAGCGCTTGAAGCCGATGGCAGCGATTTTCTTCGAGAGAATGCTCACCTTCTTGCCATACAGACGGAAGATGCCGCGCATGGCGAGCTCCAGCGTCGCCGTCATCGCGAGCCCCACGTAATTGAGCGGATTCTTCCAGAACACGTACAGCTTCAGGGCGAAGGGTCGTACGTCGCTGAAGCCGCCCAGCGCGAGCAGCTGCGCCAGGCTGTACTCGGTCACGTTATAGAAATGGTCGATGTTGTGCGCCAGATTCTCCGAGCCGACCAGGGGATTCGCGCCATTCATCGCGTACACCACGACTCGCCCGCCGGGACGCAGTGCCTCATGGCAAAGCTTCAGGAACTCGATGGACTCATCCAGGGTGAGATGGTTGAGCTCCTGCTCCGGCACGATGACATCGAAGGCCGCGCGCCGCTCGAGCAGATAGGGGAAGGCCTCGGCCGTCTCGCAAGGCAGCTTGCGTCGCTGGGCGTGCTGCACCTTGGCCGGATCGGAGTCGATGCCCACCACGTTGGGATAGCCCGCGCTGCGCAGCACGTGCACCAGGTATCCCGGCCCGCAACTCACCACCAGGATCTTCGCCGAGCGATCCGCCGGCATGTGCTGCAGATAGTTGGCGCGATAGTAGGCGGCGAACGCGTCGAAGCCGCTGTCGACGTCCTCGGGCGCCTGCCAATACGAGTCGAAGGGTTCCAGGCGCGCGGACAGCTTGCGCGTGCGCACGCCCGAGGCGGAATGAACCAGGTGTATCTGCGAGCTCATGGCGCCCTCGCATCCGATCGATCATGCTGCGATCGACCACAACTTCCGAAGCGCGCCGCCGGTTCCGGGTGGCTCGTCGATGCGCGGGGTGGCCGATCCGCCATTCGGGCGGAAGGCCGGCGAGGAACCGGCCGCAGGCCTTGGCGGTTGCTATCGGGCGTTCCACCAGGCGACTGCGCGATTCCGCCGGCAGCACCCACGGCGGCACACGCGCATTGCGTCGTGCGGAGCGCAATGGGACATCGACGCCCCCGGTTGGGCGGGACCGCCCCGGCGATGGTCCGGACGCGGCCACGCAGGCCCCTCGCATCGAGAGCTGCGCCTTGAGAATCCTGTTCTGCAACTACGAGTATCCGCCCCTGGGCGGTGGCGGCGGCGTGGTCATGGCCGCGCTGGCGCGTGCGCTCGCACGTCGCCACGAGGTAATGGTGCTCACG
>QGUO01000066.1 GCA_003242495.1 Pseudomonadota bacterium
GCCCTCCTGCGTGCCGCTGGTGAAGTACACCCCGCGCAGCAGGATCCGCCCCTCGAAATCCGTCGAGGTGAACACCCGGCGCAGCAGCTCGGCGAGCAACGGCCCCAGGGCGGCCATTTGCTGCGGGAAGCCCAGGATGTCGACACGCCGGCGCGCATCACGCTCGGCTTCCATGCGCGTGAGCATGCGCTGCTCGAGACGTTCGATCAGACGCGCGAACTCCTGAGCGAAGGTCTCGGGTGCACGGCCGGCCTCGGTCACGTCGATGGGGAAGGTCGTGCCCCACACCTGGGCGCGCGCCTCCTGGGTGAGATCGTCGAAGAACTCGCTGAAGCCGGCGACCAGGTCGCACTTGGTCACCAGCAGATACACCGGCACGTCGATGCCGAGCGTCTGGCCGAGCTCGGCCAGACGCGCGCGGATGGCCTGGATATGGCGCTCGCGCTCGGCCTCGCCCGCGGTGATCAGGTCCATCGCGCTGATGGCGAGAATCACGCCATTGATGGGCTGGCGGCTGCGGAACCTGCGCAGCAGCTTGAGAAAGGCGATCCAGCCGGCGGCGTCGGCCTGCGCGTCGGAATCCTGCGTGGTGTAGCGCCCGGCGGTATCGAGCAGGATGGCCCGGTCGGTGAACCACCAGTCGCAGTGGCGGGTGCCGCCCACCCCGCGCAGCGCCTCCTTGCCGAATTGGCGCGCGAGCGGAAAATCGAGCCCCGAGTTGGCGAGCACCGTGGTCTTGCCCGCGCCCGGCGGACCGATGATGACGTACCACGGCAACTCGTACAGATTGGCGCCACCTTTGCGACGCGACTTCTTGAGCGCATCGATGGCTTCCTCGAAGCGCTTGCGCAGCTGTGTCGCTTCGGCGGCGTCGGGGCGCGCCGCGCCGCCGCCCGGCGCGGCCTCCTCGCCGCCCGGCTGACCGGGTTGTGCGAGCACCCCGTCCGCAAGCCGGGCGCTCGCCCGGTTGCTGCGCAGCTGCCTGATCTGCAGCGTGACCGCCCAGGCGATGACCATGATCAGGATGGCCACCAGGCGTCCCACGACGCTTTCCAGTGGCTTGTGATCGGCGAAGGCGAAGTACGGGCCCGCGAACCAGATGAGCAAGGCGAGCAGCACGAGCCCGAGCAGGACCAGCAAGGTGCGGTTCTTCAAGAGTGCTGCCATCTCAGCCCTCCCGCAGATGAATGATCTCCACGCGCCGGTTGCGCGCGCGGTTCTCGGGCAGCTCCGCCGGCAGGTAGCGCGGCTCGAGCGCGCCCTTGCCGGCGGTCTGGATGCGTGCCGGGTCGGCGACCTCCCTGCCGAGCAGCTCGGCCACCTGCCCCGCACGCGCCCGCGACAGCTCGTAGTTGTCCTTGAAGCGCAGCGAGCGCAGCGGCAGGTCGTCGGTGTGACCGACGACCACGATGCGCCCCGGCACGCGCTCCAGCGCGGCACCCACCTGGCGCAACAGCTCGCCATGGCGCTCGTTCACCTGGGCGCTCGCCGAGGCGAACAGATCGGGAACGGTCAGGGTGATCGTGGTACGCCCGCCGGCTTCCTCGACGGTGAGCGCACCGCCCGCGATCTGCGCGGCGAGCAGCTCGCGCAGGCCGCTCGGCGTCGGTGCCGGCGCAGACGGCGCCGCGAAGCGCTCCAGGCCGACGCCCGCCAGCGCTGCGTTGAGCGGCTCGGCCTGAGCGCCGAGCCTGGCATCGAAGTACAGCCAGGCGCCGAACAGCGCCAGCGCGCACGCCGCGGCCACCACCCACAGCGGCACGAAGCGCAGCACCGCGTTGCGGCGGTCGTCCACGCCTTTCCAGCGCGGCGACAGCTCCGACTCGATGCCTTCGCGCAGGCTGCGGATCTGCTGGTACAGGCGGCGACGGATTTCCTCGAGCTGCGCGGCGCCCTGCTCGACCAGCCGGTACTTGCCTTCGAAACCGAGCGCCAGGCACACGTACAGCAATTCGAGCAGCGCCAGGTAGCGCTGCGGCTCGCCGGCGACGCGCTCGAGAATCTGAAAGAACTTTTCTCCGCCGGAGGCTTCGCGATGCAAGGTGACGAGCAGCGACTGCGCCGCCCAGCCGCTTTGCGCGCCCCACGGCGTATTGAGCACCGCCTCGTCCACGACGGTGCACAGGGCGTAGCGCGCCGCGAGAATGTCCTCTGCGGGCACTTCGGCACGCCGCGCCCGTTCCTCGAAGGCACGAATCTCCTGCAGCGCCTGGGCGCGCAACCCTGCGCCGTCGGCGGGGGCGAGCTGTGCGCGCAGACGTCCGGCAAGCAGCAACAGCGGTACCGCGCCCTGCACCAGGGGATTGATGGTCGCGCCCGGCAGTTCCACGAGCAGCGCGCCGGCTGCAGTGGGCGGCTGCACCGACGGCGCCGGCGTGGACGGGGCCTGCGGCTGACTGCCGGCGGGCACGGGGCCGGGCACGGGGCCGGGCGCGGGCGGCGTGGCCGCCGGCGCGGCCGGCGTTGCCTGGGGCCGGCGGCCCACCCCGGGCCGCGGCCGCAGAATGGTCACGTCGCGCTGGGCAAACGGATCATCGGATTGGCTCATGGAACGTCCCTCAGGCCGCATCACACGTCGTGCACGACACGGTGTCGTGTGGCCGGCGGTATGACTCGTGGCTCATGACGACCTCGACTAGGCGCGAATCGCCCAGAACTCCAGCGTCAGATTGGGGAGGTCGCCCGCCTGGTGGATGGCGATGCCGCCGGAGCCCTTGAGCATGCTCCACAGCTCGGTGCCGCGGTCGAGCTCGAAGTAGGCGAATCCGGCATGGTATGGAATCTGCCGGGGCGCCACGGGCATGGGCGACAGGCCGATGCCTGGCAGTTGCAGATTCACCAGGTCGCGGATCTTTTCCACCGGACCGATCTTCAATTGCGCCGGCAGACGCTGGCGCACTTCCTCGGTCGGCAGATCGGCGCGCGCGGCGAGCACGAAGGCCGCCGTGTCGAACAGCGTGGTATCCGCCACGGTGGCCACGCTGATCCCGAACTTCTTCTGCACCAGCGGAATGGCGATGGCCGTCTGCTCCATCACCACGCTCAGGCAGGCGCGCAGCGCGTTGATCACCGGCTCGAAGCTCGCATTGAGCGCATCATGTCGATACGGCGGGAACTGCGGCGGACGCCGCGTCGCCGCCGTCAGCGTCGAGAGCTCTCCGGTGATTTCCAGCGCCAGGCGGTACAGCTCCTCGGGATGACAGGCGGCGCTGGCCGCGAGATGCGCGACCAGGGGCGCATAACGGTTGACCACCTGCAGCATCAGGAAATCGGCGATTTCGGCCGCCCCGCCCCGCCCGGACGCCACCGCGCGCGCCGCCAGCGCCTCGGCACGCTGATGCAACAGTCCCTGCAGCTCCGTGAGGAAGGTGGCGAGCGGTGAGGCCGCCGCGCATTTCAGCGCCGTCGGCATGAAGCGTTCATCGAGCACGACCTGACCATCGGCGCGACATTCGATCACTCGGGCGAGCGGAATGCGGGCAAAGTCCTCCGCGGGCTCGCTATGCGCCACCAGCCGCGCGTTGAGCGCGGCGACGGTCAAGTCGGCCGTCACGGCCGACTCCGAGGCGATGTCGCGGACCGCATAGTCATGGCTGCGATAGCGCGTGAGCTGTGCGGCGCTGGCGTCGCGTGCCGACTGCAGCGCACCGGACTTCCTCAGCGGCACCGCCAGGCACACCACCTCGTCGCGCATGTGCATGCCGATCTCCAGCGGCCTGGGCAAGGGCTCATTGTCGGGCATCGCGAAGGGCGTGCCATCGGGGAACACGCCGCGCGCGCGGCGCAGCCCGAGTTTGCCGATGGCAAGCAGGTCGCGCTCGAGCTCCAGCTCCGCGAATCCCCAGGCATGCGGTCGCAAGGCATTCACCCGGCCTTCCAGATGGGCTTCGAGCCAGCGCTCCTGCTGCTGGAAGTGCTGCGGCCTGAGAAACAAGCCCTCCGACCAGACGACGCGATTGTTCTCTGACATGTACCTGCTCGTTCGAACGGTTCGATTCAGTCCTGCACGGCGATCGTCACCGAGTCCGCGCCGACTGCGATGGTCACGAAGTCCTTGCGCAGCACGTCGCTGAGCCTGCGCTCCGGCGCCGGGATGAGCGCGCGCCAGCGCGCACTGCGGATGTCACGAAAGGCGGCGAGCGCGCCCAGGTAGCGGGTCTGCGCATCGAGGTCGAGCACCAGCTCGCGCTGCTCGCCGGGCTCGAGCACGAATTCTTCGCGGCCCAGGAGGCTGGCCCCGAGCGTCTCTTTCTCACTCGCGTACAGCGCGAAAAACTCTGCGCCGGCGAACTCCCCGTCGCCGCGCAGCTGAAACACGCGCACCACCACCGGCGAGGGCCGTCCGGACGCATCGGGATTGAGGTCCTGGCTGGCGACCAGCTGCGCGCGCCACGGCGCCGGCTTGGGCGGCTGCGATGCGCAGCCGCTCAGCAACGCCAATGCCGCGGCCAGCGCAGCGACCCGGGCACAATGTCCGGTGAGGCGCACGCCCTGCACCACCTTCGCCGCACGGCTCATGATCGCGCGGCTCATCCTTGCGCTCCCCGCCGCTTGAGGGTGGCGAGCTGTCGCTCGTAGGCGCGGGCGAACTCCTCGCCGAACAGGCGCCGGAACGTCTCGTCGGGATCGGCCGCCATTTCACGATAGCGCTCCGAGTACATCTCCCAGTACTGCGCGCGCCCGCCGCCGAACAGGCCACGCCGCCCCTGGCGCGTGAAGCTTTCTTCGAGCTGCTGCGGATCGAAGCGGCTCATCAGGTGATCGAATCCGGCGCGCACGCCGGCCAGCATGGCCAGCTGGTGGAAGCGCACATCGTCGAGCGCGTCTTCGAACGCCTCGCGCGGCGGCAAGTAGGCCGGGTTGCGCCGCCCGAACAGGTTGAGCAGCGCATCCTCGGCGTTCGCGGCGAACTTCAGCGGGTTGTTCTCCGAGACCCTGACCTGTGTCACCGCCATGCGGAACTCGTTCTTGATTTCCGAGCGTGCGCGCAACACCTCGATCAGGCCCTGCACCACGCTGCGCATGATGTCGCCCAGCATGGCCGAGGTCTCGGGCGGCACCTGGGCCGGATCGACGCCGGCCGAGCGCAGGAAGGCATCCCAGTCGAGCGACGTGCCGGCCGGACTCGCCGTGTGCGTGCCCGCGGTCATCGCCGGGTACGCCCCGGCTTGCGGCATGACCGGCGTGCGCACGGGCGCCGGCGGCGGCATTGTCGGCGGCGCCGGTTCGAGCTGCGCTCGATTGAAGGTCGTCTTGTCCCAGTCTTCCGGGATGGTTTGCACCGGCGCCGCGGAGCCGCCGGACCAGGCCGGCGGCGGAGTGAAATGATCCTCGAGCGCCGAGGAGTGGTTCCAGGCCGGCGGCGGCACGGCAGGCGGCGTCGTGTGCGCGGCGCTGCGCGCAGCCAGGTGGCGCAGCGGATCGAGATCCTCGGCGCTCGCGAGCGGCGCATCGATGAGTGGTGCACGCTCCGGAGGCTGCGGTGTGGGCGCCACGGGCGCCTCGGCCGGCGCCGCGGGCGGTGCCTGCGCCGAGACCGCCACGGCGATCTCGAATTCGTCGATGTACAGCGTGTCGCCCTGCTTGAGCGGATAGGGCTCGTTGCGCGGCAGGATCACGTCCGCGTTGTTGATCGCGATGCCGTTCGTGCCGACGCTTTCGATGAAGAACACGCCGTTGATGAAGCGCACCGTGGCGTGATGCCGGTGCACGCCGGCGCCCGGCAGCACCATGTCACTGTCGACGGCGCGGCCGATGCGCCCGCCATCGACGGAGAACACGGCGCGGCGCGCGCCGCCCAGTGCTGCCGCATTGGCGCCGGTGACTTCGAGTATCAAATACATGAATGCTGCTTACCCGTCAGGATCTCTTGGCTTACGAGCACGTTCATCCACCGATGAGCACCGTCGGACAGCCGGCGACGATCGCGCCACCGTGCGCGGTCGTGTCGCCGAGACGCGCGGCCGGACGTCCCTGGATCAGCACCGTGGCCGATCCCTTCACCACGGCATCCGGCGGGCCGACGCAGGTGCATTGGCTGCCCACGGTCGCCGCGGGCAGATTGCCGATCAGCACGGTGGGCACACCGGGCGGCAGAATCGGCCCCCCGACATGCGGAATGGGCGGCGTGCCCGGTGTCTGCATGGGACAGGTGTGCATGTCGCTGACGCGTGCCGCGGGCATCATGGGCCGTCTCCCGTACGCTTCGTGGCATCCGCGGATCGGCCCGCGGGCCCGAAGATCTCGAGCGCGCGTCTGACGAACCCTGTCAGCATCGCCTCGTAATCGGCACTGCGCGCCGCCAGCAGTCGCAGTGCCGCGACCGCCGCCTCCGCCGGCAGGTGCTCCGGCGGCTCGATCGGATCGTAGCCGCGCGGCGCCAGGCTGCCGCCGCCCCAGCCCGCGCTGGCCGCAAGCCAGGCGCCCGGCGAGGCGAACTCGTCGCGCTCGGCGAACTCGAGCGCCGCGCGGCGGTTCTCCTCGGTCGGATCGGTGAGCCACTGCTGTGCCAGGGCCAGGCCCGCGCGGTCGATGTCGGTGACGGCGCGCTCGCCCGCCAGCGCCGTCTTGAAACAATCGCACGCCCAGGCGATGGCGTAGCGCTTCGGCAAGGCGCGCGCGACCACCACCAGCGCATCGGCGGCGAGCGCGGCTGCCAGCAGGCGGTCGATGAAGTCGCGCACGCTGGCGGCGTCGGACAACACCCCGCGCGCCGCGCCGCTCAACGCCAACCCCTTGGCGAAGCTCGCAGCCGCGATGGCGGCGCCCGGATCCAGTGCTTGCACGCTGCTGTGTGTCATCGCGCTCAACCGATCTTCGTGAGACTGCCCTTGAGCGAGGCAACGCCGCTCGAGGCGAGATCGAGCATGGCGCTGCCCTGCACCGCCGTCTTGGTGCCCTTGACGTCGAGCTGTTGCCCGGACACGCTCGTCTGCGTGCCGTCGATCTCGACCTTGGCATTGCCCGACAGCTTGAGCTGGATGCCGCTGATCTCGATGCTGCCGTCGGCCTTCATGACGATGCTCGCCTGCCCCACCTTGAGCGTGATCTGCTCGCCTGCGGTGAGCTCGTACTGCCTGTCGACCTTCTGGGTGTCGTTGCCCTTGACCGTCGTGGTGCGGTCCTCGGTGACGCTGCGCGTCTCCTTGCCCTTGACGGTGGTGTCGAGATGGCGCCCGACCTCGAGCGTATCGTCGTTGGCGATGGTGACCCGCCGGTCGCCGGGATCCTTCTTGTCGGCGCCGATGGTGACGATCTGATCGTTCTCCACCACCAGGTTGAGATTTTTCTCGGCGTGGATGTAGATCTCTTCCGCGCCCTTCTTGTCGTCGAAGCGGATCTCGTTGAAGGTCTCGACCGTGCCGTCGGCGCTGCTGCGGCTCTTGATGCCGCTCACCGTGGGCTGCGACTCCGGACTGTAAGGAGGCAGCAAATCGGGGTTGTACACGCTGCCGATGATCAGCGGCCGGTCGGGGTCGCCGTCGATGAACGACACGACCACCTCCTGGCCGACGCGCGGCACGTACAGCGCACCCCATTGCTTGCCCGCCCAGACCTGCGCGACGCGCACCCAGCACGAGGTCTCGCGGTCGTGCTTGCCGACTCGGCTCCAGGGAAACTGCACACGCACACAACCGAGCGCATTGGCCTCGATCTCGCGCTCGGACTCGGACGAGGTGCTGACCACGACGGCCGTTTGCGTGCCCTGGATGAGCGGCTTCGGTGTGAGCCGCGGCGGGCGATAGGGCTCGCGTGCATCGATGGCCTCGATCTCGATCCGTGCCGAGACGTGCGGCATGGGTTCGCCGGTCTCGCGGCTGGGCCCCTGCAGCACGCAGCGGCTGGCCGTGATCAGGTACTGCTTGTTGAAAGTCGCGCTCGGATGGTCCGTCAGCCTGAACAGGCGACCGGCTGCCAGCCCCGCCGCATCGCCACTGCCGCGCATGAGGGTCTGCGCCGCTTGCAGCTGCTCGGCACGCAGCTTGGCGACACGCTCCACGCTCGCGGCAGAGATCTCGGCGACCCCGGCCGGATACTCGAACAGCTCGAAGCGCGCCACGTCGTCGGGGCGCCGGCGCGTGACCTGTGAGACCCCGTCCGCCAGCCCCGCCGAGCTGCCGTCGCGGACATCGCGCGCCGCGACCGCAGCCGCCTCGAACGAACGCGCCATCGTCCAGGTGCTGAGGTGATCGCGCCACGCTGCCCGGCCGCCCGGCGGGTAATACGGCACGTCCTCGTATCCTTCCGCGGCCGTGAGCTTGCCGACCTCGTCGACGAGCACCATCACATGCCGGTCGGCGAGATGCTCGAAGTAGTAATAGATCCCCTCGTGCTCGAGCAGGCGGCTCAGGAAGTCGAAGTCGCTCTCACGGTACTGAACGCAGTACTCGCGGGCCGGATAGCTGCCGGCGAGCGCCAGGCGATACTCGCTGAACCTGGCTTCCTGGCAGACCTTCTTGAAGATGTCGACGACCGAGCTGTCCTGAAAGATGCGGCAGTCGGCCCGGCGCGTGAGCAGCCAGAACGACGGGCGCAGCACCGCGCGATACAGATGAAAGCGCTCGTCGTACCCGGTGTACGCGAACTCGGTGACCACGCCGTGGAAATGGCGTATCGGCTGCGTGCCGCGCACGAGGATGCCGACCGGCTGGCCGAGGATGCCCTCTGGGTCTGCGGCACCCGCCGCGGCCTGGCCTTTCGTGCCCACCAGCTCGAGCTCGATCTCGAACGGGCGACTCACCCGTTCCTCGGCGCAGACGCGCAGCACCGCCATGTCCGCCAGGTCGCCGGACGCGGTGAGGGTCAGGGTATAGCGGTCGTCGCGCTGCGCTGGCATGGCAATGCGTCAGGCAGCGCGGCAGTCGTGGCGACTGCCGACCAGGTGGACAGCCAGCGCCGCCGGGCGGCGGCGCGCCGTCAGACGAAGACCAGCCTCAGGCAGGCCTCCTCGTTCTTCGAATAGAAATACAGCCCGTCGGTGTCCTTGCCCTCGTCGAGAATGACCGGGACCGCACCTTCGAACTTCTGCCTGGCGATGGCGGTGGCCGCCACCTCGTTGATGTTGTGCGTCTTGACGTACTCCGCCCAGCGCGCGTCGCTCTTGTCGATCCGCCGGCCGGCATCCGATGCCCGCCTGAGCAGCTGTGTGAACTGGTAATAGTCGAACTCGACGACTTTGCCGCGCGCCATGACCGGTGCAAACCCTTGTGCTGAATGCTGCCGCGGTAAGTACCCGAAACGCCCGCCACTTGCAAGCAGCCGGGCGTGGCGGCATGCGGTGCATCGCGGAGTCGGTGAGATGCGTCGTCATGGCTCAGGCGAACGTATAGGCGAAGTCGCCGTCCGCCACGGTCACCGCGATGCGCGCCGTCGGCTCGGCGCGCGCCGTGCGCTCGAGCAGCTCGCGGCTGACCTGGGGGAGCAGCGTATTGGTGAGAATCGCGTCGATCATGCGGCCGCCGCTCTCGGGCTCCGTACAGCGCGAGGCGATGAGCTCGACCACCTGTTCGTCGTACTCGAGCGTGATCTCGTGCCGCGCACGTACCCGCGCCACCACACGGTCGAGCTGCAGGCGGATGATCCGGCCGAGCATGGCGTCGCTGAGCGGATAGTAGGGAATCACCACCATGCGGCCGAGCAGCGCCGCCGGGAAGGTCTTGAGCAGCGGGGCGCGCAGCGCCTTGGCAATACCGTCCGGATCGGGCAGCAACTCGGGGTCCTGGCACATGCTCATGATGAGATCGGTGCCCACGTTGGTCGTGAGGATGATGAGGGTGTTCTTGAAATCGATGAGCCGTCCCTCGCCGTCCTCCATCACGCCCTTGTCGAACACCTGGAAGAAGATCTCGTGCACGTCCGGGTGCGCCTTCTCGACCTCGTCGAGCAGCACCACGCTGTAGGGCTTGCGGCGCACCGCCTCGGTGAGCACTCCACCTTCGCCGTAGCCGACATAACCCGGCGGTGCGCCCTTGAGCGTCGAGACGGTATGCGCCTCCTGGAACTCACTCATGTTGATGGTGATCAGGTTCTGTTCACCGCCATACAGCGCCTCGGCAAGCGTGAGGGCGGTCTCGGTCTTGCCGACGCCCGACGGACCGGCCAGCATGAACACGCCGATCGGCTTGTTGGGGTTCTCCAGACCCGCGCGCGCGGTCTGCATGCGACTGGCGATCATTTCGAGCGCATGGTCCTGACCGATCACCCGCTGGCCGAGCGTGCGCGGCAGCTCGAGGATGGTGGCGATCTCGTCCTTGACCATGCGACCGACCGGGATGCCGGTCCAATCCGCCACCACCGAGGCGACGGCCTGCTCGTCCACGCTCGGCAGCACCAGCGGCCGCTCGCCCTGGGCCTCCTCGAGCTGCTGCTGCAGTTCCTTGAGGCGCTCGGCCGCGGCGCGACGCTCCTCGTCACTCAGCGGCTCGGCCCCGGCGGCCGGTGCCGGCGATGCCTCCGCGGACGCATCGGTGGATGATTCATCGGTGGACGATGCCTCGGCGGGCGCATCGACACGACCGGTGGCGGCGCGCAGGCGTGCACGCAGCGCCAGGATCTCGTCGACCAGGGTCTTCTCGCGCCGCCACGCCGCCTCGAGCTCCTCGAGCCGCGTCTTCTCGGTCGCGAGCGCCGCACGCACCGCCTGCTCGCGCGCGGCGGTGTCCAGGCCGATGGCGGCCTCGCGGCCGATGATGCCCAGCTCGATCTCGAGCGCCTCGATGCGGCGACGGCTGTCCTCCACCTCCGCGGGGGTCGCATGATGGCTCACCGCGACCCGGGCGCATGCGGTATCGAGCAGACTGACCGCCTTGTCCGGCAGCTGCCGGTCCGGAATGTAACGATGCGAGAGTTTCACGGCCGCCTCGAGCGCCTCATCGAGCACCTGCACCCGATGGTGCTGCTCCATGGTCGAGACGATGCCGCGCATCATCAGCACCGCCTTGTCCTCGGTGGGCTCCTCCACTTTCACCGTCTGGAAACGCCGGGTGAGCGCCGGATCCTTCTCGATGTACTTCTTGTACTCGGCCCAGGTGGTCGCGCCGATGGTGCGCAGCGTGCCACGCGCCAGCGCCGGCTTGAGCAGGTTGGCGGCATCGCCGGTGCCGGCGGCGCCGCCCGCGCCGACCAGGGTGTGCACCTCGTCGATGAACAGCACGATGGGCTGCGGCGAGGCCTGCACTTCGTCGATCACCTGGCGCAGGCGCTGCTCGAACTCGCCCTTCATGCTCGCGCCGGCCTGCAACAGACCGACGTCCAGGGCGCGCAACGCCACCCCCTTGAGAGCGGGCGGCACGTCGCCGGCGGCGATGCGCCGTGCGAAGCCCTCCACCACCGCGGTCTTGCCGACTCCTGCCTCGCCGGTGAGGATGGGGTTGTTCTGTCGCCGGCGCATGAGGATGTCGATGATCTGCCGGATCTCGTCGTCGCGCCCGACCACGGGGTCGATCTTGCCGAGCCGCGCCTGCTCGGTCAGGTCCACCGTGAAGCGCTTGAGCGCCTCTTGCTTGCCGAGCTGCGCCGGCGGCAGCGCGCCGCTCGCCTCGCCCGGGGCCGCCTGCGATGCCAGTCGTGAACCGTCGTTCGCGCCCAGCGCCGACTCGGGCGATGCCGACACGATCTGCGCGAAATCCTCGGCAAGCTGGTCGGGGCGCACGCGCTCGAACTCCCGCGAGATCCCCAGCAGCACGTTGCGCAGAGTGGGCGACTTGAGGATGGCGAGCAGCAGGTA
>QGUO01000067.1 GCA_003242495.1 Pseudomonadota bacterium
GTGTATGACTCATCTGAAGATTTCCGGTCTCGCCTCGGCTGCCACGACCAAGGCAAGGCAAAGCGAGGCGAGACCGGAAATCTTCAGATGAGTCATACACAACCCCTCGTGACGATGCAAAAGCCCGGGCGTACGGGCCCGCCCATGGGCGCTACGCATTGCGCCGACGGACGGAGACATTCTGCTGGATTTTCGCCGGCTCCTGTCCCCGCGTTGTCAAAACTTTTGTAATCGGTGTCGGCTTCGAGCGCAGCCGGGCATGACGACGCCCGCGTTCAGTGGGGGTTCACACAGGATGTGGGCATTGCCGTAGGGCGACCGCCTCGACGCGGGGCGGCTCCCGCGCCCTTCCGCACCGGGCGCGCCGCGCTCAGTCTACGGCCGTGAGGTGGTCCTCGTCCGGCCCCCGGGTGCGATAGCGCTCGAACCAGGCGAGAATGGCGCTCGCCTTGGCGGCAGACTGCGACGGACGCGCCGTCAGCCCGCCATGTGACGCACCCGGCACCTTGACCAGCGCCGTATCCACGCCGCGCAGTTGCAGCGCCTGGTAATACTGTTCGGAATCGGCCACCGGCGTGCGCAGATCCTGATCGCCCACCACGACCAGGGTGGGCGTGGTCACCGAACCCACCAGCGACAGCGGCGAGCGTCGCCAGTAGGCCTCGGGATCCTCCCACGGCAGCTTGGCGAACCAGTACTTGGGCATGAACGTGTAGACGTCCGTGGTGAGCACGGTGCTCGTCCAGTTGATGACCGGTTTCTGGGTGGCGGCGGCCCGGAAACGGTCGGTCTTGCCGACGATCCAGGCGGTGAGCACGCCACCGCCCGAGCCGCCGGTGACGAAGAGGTTCTCGGCATCCACATAGCCCGTGGCGATGGCCGCGTCCACGGCGCTCATCAGGTCGTCGTAGTCCTCGCCCGGGTAATTGTGGTGGATGAGGTTGCCGAATGCCTCGCCGTAGGACGACGAGCCCCGCGGGTTGGCGTACAGCACCACGTACCCGGCCGCGGCGTACAGCTGGTAGTCGGTGGAGAACAACGGACCGTAAGCGGCGAACGGGCCGCCGTGGATCTCGAGAATCAAGGGATACTTGCGCTCGGGATCGAAGAAGGGCGGCGTGACGATCCAGGCATCGATCGGCTGCGCGTCGAAAGAGGACTTCACGACGAGCGGACGGACATCGCCCAGGATCTTGTCCGCGAACAGGCTTTCATTGAGTTGCGTGAGCTGGCGGACGCGCCCGCGATGCGCGACGGAAAGATCCGAGGGACGGTGCGGCGTGCCGCTGGTGAACGCCACGGCGCCGTTGCGCGCCACCGAGAACTGCCCGCCGGTATAGGGCCGGTCGAGCGATGCGCCGCTCAAGCCGGCGACGACCTGCTCGATCCGACCGTCCAGGAAAACGCGCGCCACGCGCGTCACGGCGCGATCGTCATATTGAATATAGAGGCTGCGGCCGTCTGCCGCCCATTGCAGCGCGTCCACCGAGCGGTCGAGCTCGGCGGTGAGGCGACGCGCCTCGCCACCATCGATGTCCATGACGTAGAGCGCGGTGTTCTGATAGCCGAGCAGGCGATCGTCGAAGCCGAGCCAGGCGATCCAGCGGCCATCGGGTGACACGGCGGGATGGTGGTCGGGGCCGATGCGCTGCGTCAGCGCCTCGAGAGCACCGTCGGCCACCGACACCCGGTACAGCTCCGAATCGAGCGGCTCGCGACGCCAGTCGTCGTTGCGATTCCCGGCGACGATCAGGAAACGGCCATCGGGCGTCCAGGACACCGGCCCGCTCTCGTTGAAGGCGCCGAACGTCAGTTGACGCGGCGCTCCGCCCTCGGCGGGGACGACGTACACATGTGTATACCCGGGCTCGAGCATGCCGCGGCCGTCGGCGCGATAGGTGATGTCGGTGACGATCTCGAGCGGCGGCGCCCATTGCGCGTTCTCGGGTTTCGGCGGCGGTGCGCCGAGCCGTGTCCGCTGGTCAGGCGCGAACATGGTGAAAGCGATCGCGCTGCCATCCGGCGACCAGGCGAGCGAGGTCGGCGGATGCGTCAGCTCGGCCAGCCGCGCCGTCGCGCCGCTGTCCAGCCAGTACACGTACAGTTGCGGACGTCCGCCGTCGACTGTCGATACATAGGCGAGCCGCTTGCCGTCCGGCGACCAGCGCGGCGAGGAGTGCGCGCCCGCGCCGCTCGCGAGCGGCCTTTGGCTGCCGCTGCGCATATCGACGAGCCAGATGGCGGACTTGGCGCGGTCGGTCATGATGTCGAAAGACACCCGGACGTATGCCACGGCCTCGCCGTCCGGACGGATCTGCGGATCCGTTGCGACCTGCAGGCCGAACAGGTCACTGCCGCTGAACAGGCGCGTCGGCGCTTCGGGCGGCGCGGCCTCGATCCGCCAGGACAGAACGAGCAGGCACAACAACGCGGGCAATGGGGTGCGCATCCGGCGTCCTCGACATGCGGAAGTCGGACGAAAGTAACGCTGGTGCATTGCCGCGTCCACTGGCCGACACTCTTGTATACCGCCCCCGACCCTGGCAACGAGACGAACGCAATCGCTGCACCGCGCGCCGGTCATCCATCGTGCCTGCGCCTGCTACACTGGCCCGCACCAACCAAGAGGAACCCCGATGAGCGATTTCACCAGGCTTGCCGGAGTGTTCCGGTCGCTGCACGTACCCGGGCGCCCGCTGGTGCTCTACAACGTCTGGGATGCCGGCAGCGCCCGTGTGGTTGCGGCGGCCGGCGCGGCGGCGCTTGCCACCGGGAGCTGGTCGGTAGCCGCGGCGCACGGCTGCGAGGATGGCGAGCGGCTGCCGCTGGAGCTGGCAATGGCCAATCTGCGGCGCATCGTGGGCGCGACCGGTCTGCCGGTCAGCGTGGATCTCGAAAGCGGCTATGGCGCGCATCCTGCGGACGTGGCACGTACCGTTGACATCGCAATCGAATGCGGCGCGATCGGCTGCAACCTCGAGGACAGCCTGCCCCATGACGGGTCGTTGCGCGACAGCAATGCGCAGGTCGAGCGGCTGCGGGCGGCGCGCGCCGCGGCGCAGGCCCGCGGCCTGGACTTTTTCATCAATGCGCGCACCGACGTGTTTTTCCAGGCGCCACCGGAGCGCCACGACGAATCACTGCTCGAAGCCGCAGTGGAACGCGCACGGGCGTATGCGGCCGCGGGCGCCGACGGCCTGTTCGTCCCGGGGCTCGCGGACCGGCGGCTGATCGAGCAGCTGGTGCGCGTCGCGCCCCTGCCGGTGAACATCATGAGCGGCCCCAAGACCCCGCCACTTGCCGAGCTGGCCGCACTGGGCGTGGCGCGCGTGAGCTACGGTCCCGGGCCCTGGCGCGTGGCGATGGATGCGCTCGAACAGGCGGCACGCGCAGCGTTCGCCCAAGCCCCACAACAGTGAGCAGCCTGCATCGGACCCCAGGAGGCTCGCGGCCTCGCCGCGGTCCCGTGGGTCCCATGGAGGTCTTCTTGCGGCTCGCTCAACGCCGTACGCGCATGATGAGAGGCTGCGAGAACACCACGACCAGAATGATGGCCACGCCCAGATAGAAACCCGGATCGAGCTCGTGCTGCTCGCCGAGCAGGGCGATGGCCAGCACGATGGCGTAGACCGGCTCCATGTTGACGGCCAACGTGGTGGCGAAGGCGCTCAAGTGGCGCAGCGCCACCAGCGACAGCGCAAAGGGCAGCAGCGTGCAGCCCAAGGCCAGCACGATCAGCAACAGCGCGTCGCGCGCATCGGGCAGGGCGAACACGCCGGCGGTGTCGGGCAACAGCGCGAGCAAGGTCAGGAACAACGCGCCACCCGACATCTCCAGGCCGGTAACCGCCAGGGGATCGCCGCCGGAGATGAAACGCTTGTTGAGCGACGCGAATATCGCCACCAGGAACGCCGACGAGACGCCGACGACGATGCCGGGCCCCATGTGCGCCGGTGTGCCGCCGACCACGAGCGCGACACCCGGCACCACCGCCAGCGCGAACACCAGCTCGCGTCCGCGAAACGGTCGCCCGACCACGAACGGCTCGACGAATGCGATGAACACCGGGCACAGGGCCATGCAGGTGGCCGCCACGGAGGCATTGGCGAGCTTGACCGATCCGTAGAACGTGACCCAATGCAGCGCGACGATCACCCCTATGCCGACATAGATGGCGCTCTGCCGTCGGGCGATGCGGCGCACGCCGCGCCAGAAACGCGGCGCCAGGAGCAGCACGGCCGCCACCAGCGTCATGCGCCACCACACCAGCGGCAGTGCCGCGAGCTCGATCAGCTTGCCCAGAATGGCGGTAAAGCCCCAGAGCACCACGCAGAAATGAATCTGCAGCCAGGCTTTGGTCGCGCCAGGCAGCGTGCTCATGCCTGCCGAGGGCTCACGTGCGCGCCTCCCGCCCGGGAAAGAGCGCGCGGCGCCGGACATCCGTCCTCTCCCGGCCGGCGCGGCCACGACACGCTCATGCCGGGAGATCGAGGCCGCGAGCGGCCGGGCGCCTAATAGGACTTCGCCCAGACCACACGCTGGGCGCTCGGCTTGCCCGTGAACGGACAGATGCCGGGCTCCCCGCCTTCGAGCGGAACGCAGCGCACCGTGACGGACAGCTCGTCCTTGATCCGTTGCTCGAGCTCGACCTCGCCGCTGAAATGGGTGAGCGCGAAGCCGGCGTGTATCGGCGTCGGCGCATTCTCCGCGACGCGTTCGGGGGTGAAGAAGGCGTAAAAGTCTTCCTTGGTGTCGATTTCATGCGTGTGCTCGCGCCGGAACGCCTGGGCGCGCGCGAACAACGCATCCTGGATCGACTGCAGGATGGCGCCGATGTCGGCCACGAACTGCGCGCGCGGAATGCTTTGTTTGTCCTTCGGCGAGCGGTCGCGCCGCGCGACGAACAGCGCGTCTTTCTCGATGTCGCGCGGACCGATTTCCACGCGCAGCGGCACGCCCTTTCTCACCCAATGCCAGATCTTGTCGCCGCCACGCTCTTCGCGCTCGTCGACGATGGCCTGCACGCGCCGTTCGGCATAGCGTTGCGCGCCGAGCTCGCGGGCCACGCCATGGCAGTACTCGAGCACGCGAGCGCGCTCGTCGTCGGAGCGGAAGATCGGGATGATCACCACGTGGGTGGGCGCCAGCTTGGGAGGCAGCACCAGGCCGTCGTCGTCGCCGTGGGTCATGATCAAGCCGCCGATCATCCTCGTCGACACCCCCCAGCTCGTCGTCCAGGCGTACTGGTGCGTGCCGTTGCGGTCCAGGAAACGAATTTCGCTGGCGCGCGCGAAGTTCTGCCCGAGGAAATGGCTGGTCCCGGCCTGCAGCGCCTTGCGGTCCTGCATCATGGCCTCGATGGAGAACGTCTGGTCGGCGCCGGGGAAGCGCTCGCCGGCGGTCTTCTCGCCCTTGATGACCGGCATGCCCATCCATTCCTCGGCGAAGGTGGCATACACGTCGAGCATGCGCATGGTCTCTTCGAGCGCCTCCTCCCGCGTGGCATGCACGGTGTGGCCTTCCTGCCAGAGAAATTCCGCGGTGCGCAGGAACAACCGGGTGCGCATTTCCCAACGCACTACGTTGGCCCATTGATTGATGAGCAGAGGCAGATCGCGATAGCTCTGCACCCAGCGGGAGAAGGCGTCGCCGATGATGGTCTCGGAGGTCGGCCGCACGATGAGCGGCTCCTCGAGCTCGCCGACCGGCATCAGCTTGCCGTCAGGACCGACTTCCAGGCGATGATGGGTCACGACGGCGCATTCCTTGGCGAATCCCTCGACGTGGGCGGCCTCCTTCTGCAGGAAAGACAGGGGAATGAACAAGGGGAAGTAGGCGTTCTGGTGCCCGGTGGCCTTGAACATGTCGTCGAGCACGCGCTGCATGTTCTCCCACAGGGCGTAGCCCCAGGGCTTGATCACCATGCTGCCGCGCACCGGCGACGGTTCGGCCAGGTCGGCGCCGCGAATCACCTGCTGATACCACTCGGCGTAGTTCTCCGCGCGCGTCGGGGTAATGGCTGTGCGGGGTTTGCTGCTCATCGTGTCGGAGACGGTTCGGGAAGGGGGGTCATAGCGGAACGCGGATTAGACCAGACCGGGGGCGCACCGGGAATAGCCACTGAACGAGCATGCATCGGCCATGGCGCCCACACGGGGCCCGCGGTCGCGGAGCAGCCCGGTTCTCTCTCATATGGCAGGACGATTCGTATAATGCACCGACTGACGGCGGCCGACTCCCTGCTGGACCTCCCATGCGAAGAATGATTGCCTGCCTGTTCCTCATCGGCTTCGGCTGCGAGGCGCACACCGAACCGCTCGTCACCGAAGGATTCGTCAATGCGCCGGTCGCCGAGGTCTGGCGGGTGTTCGCCACTTCCGAGGGCTACCTGCAAACCGGCGTCAGCCAGGCGGAGGTCGATCTGCGCATCGGCGGGAGCATCCGCAGCCATCACGATCCGCGTGGCACCCTGGGCGACGAACAGACCCTGGTGCTGGACATCCTGGCCTACGAGCCCGAGCGCATGCTGGCGCTGCGCCCGCGCCCGGCGCCCGCCAGCGGCGCGCAGCGCGCAGCCCTCACCGACACCTGGAGCGTGATCTACTTCGAGGCCTCCGGCGAGGACATGACTCACGTGCGCATCGTGGGGCTGGGCTACGGCGCCGACCCCGACCTGCAGCCCTTGCGCGAGCGGTTCGTCGAGGACAATCGACGCATGCTGCAACAGATCGCGCAACGGTACTGGCCCAAGTGCGCGCTGTGCGAGAAGGAGGCGGGTCAGTGAGCCGTCCTCGCCCGGCGGCGCCCGGTGCCCGACGACCATGATGAGCCCCGACTACATCCGTCAGGGGCGCATCGTCGAGCGCTACCTGTCCGGCGAGCTGACCGTGCGGGAAGCGCGGGAGTTCGAGAAGTACTGCCTGGAGCATCCCGAGGTGCTCAATGCGCTGCCCATCCCGGTGCGCCTGAAAGCGCGACTCGCCCGTCAGCCGCTCGAGCACAGCGAGACCGGCATGTTCCAGACCATTCCCTCGAGCGCCACGCGCGCGGCGCTCGAGCTGGCGGATGCCACCATGCCCGCCGAGGGCCCCATGGGCATGCCGGGCCTGCGCCTTCCCGCGCTGGGCAGCCTCGGCCCGAACGGCACACGCATGCTGGTCCTCGGCCTGCTGGTCGCGTTGCTGGCGGCGACCGGCGGCCTGCTCGCCTACGGCATGCAGGCCCGCTCGCTCGCCACCGAGTTGCGCGCCTTGCGGGAGGCGGAACGCTCCCGACAATTGCAGCCGCCCGCCACGGTCGAGACGCTGCGCCTGCAGATGAGCCGCACCCGGCCCGAGCAGCCGACGGCCGTCGTCGGACGGTCTATTCTGCCGCAGCTCCTGGAGTTGTACGTGGATGCGACCGAGAGTCCGTACAACAACTATCAGGTGACCATCGACCGGATCGACGGCACACGCATCATGCAGATCCGCCGGCTGGGCCGCGATTCCAACCGGCAATTGCGCCTCGCGCTCAATTCCTCCGCCTTCGGCCCCGGCGAGTACCTGCTGCGCTTCGACGGCTACACTTGGCGCGGCAGGGCCGAGGAGGTCGGCTGGGTGCGGCTGGACTTGTGAGGGCCGCCGCGCCGGATGGAACCGGCTGCCAGCCCCCGCCTTGGCTCATCCGCCGCGCAACGTGGCCACCGGGGGATGATTGACCACCGAGCGGGTCGCGAGCGTCCCGCTGATGCCGACGAGCAGCGCTCCGGTGACGAGGCCTGCTCCCCACACCGTGGGATTCCACGAATAGCTGAGATTGAACAGGCGCGTCGCGAGGAAATATCCCGCCGCGGTGGCCCCGAGCGCTGCCAGGGTACCGGCGAGCAGGCCGAGCGTGGTGAACTCGGCCGCAACGCCCTGCAGGACCACCTTGCGGCTCGCGCCCAGGGTCCGCAGCATCGCGCTCTCGTAGCGTCGCTCGTCGCGGGTGGCCTGGATCGCGGCGAGCAGCACGGTCACCCCGGCCAGCAGGGTGAAGCCGAATACGTACTGCACGGCGAGCGACGCCCGGTCCATGACGCTGCGCACCTGACTCAGCAGCGCCTCCAGGTCGATGATGGTGACTTCGGGGAAGCGGCGCACCATGTCGACCAGCATGCCGCGCTGCGTCGGCGTGAGATGCACGCTGGTGATGTAGGTGCCCGTGGTCGCATCGAGTACGCCCGGCGAGAACACCAGGAAGAAATTCGGGCGGAAGGAGTCCCACTGCACCTGGCGGAAATTGGCGACCCGGGCGCGCACGGTCTCGCCGGCCACGTCGTAGGTGAGCTCGTCGCCGAGCCGCAGGCCGAGCGCGGCGGCGATTTCCTCTTCCACCGACACGCGCGGCTCGTCACCGTCGCCCTGACCCCACCAGGTCCCGGCCAGCAGCTTGTTGTCCGGGGGCAGCGTCGCGCGCCAGGTGAGATTGGCCTCGCGCTCCACGAAACTCCGCCCGCGCTCGGAGGGGAAGTCCAGCTGCTCCACGCTCACGCCGTTGATGTGCGTCAGGCGGGCGCGCACCATGGGCACCAGCTCGGGGCGGGGCACGCCGCGTTCGGTAAACCACTCCTCGAGCTCGCCGGCATGATCGGGACGGATATTGATCATGAAATGATTGGGCGCGTCCTCGGGCAGGCTCGCACGCCATTCCTCCATGAGATCGTTACGCACCACGGCCAGAAGCAGCAGCACCATCAGCCCGAGCCCGAAGGCGACGATCTGGATTACGCTGTCACGCCCGCGGCGCGCGATGTTCGCCATGCCGTAGCGCCAGGCCACGCCGACGCTGCCGCGCAGGCGGCCGAGCAGTCGCACCAGCAGCCAGCCCGCGACGATCAGCACGGCGAACGTGCCGAGCGTGGCGCCGAGCACATACAGCAGCAGGTTCGCATCGCGCAGCAACCAGCCCAGCAGCACCATCAGCGCAGCGAGCGCCGTGCCGTACACCGTGACATACCTGAGCGGCGGCGGCTCGAGATTGCGGCGCAGGACACGCGCCGGCGGAACATGCCGCAGCTGCAGCAACGGCGGCAGCGCAAACCCCACGAGCATCAGGATCGAGGTCGTCACGCCCAGCCACGCGGTGCTCGCCGACGGCGCAGGCAGCACGCCACCGACCAGGTCGGCAAGCAGCCAGGCGATGCCTCCTTGGGCGACGTAACCGATGGCGGTACCCAGCAGGCCCGCCAGGATGGCGAGCGCCACGAGCTGCAGGACGCTGATCGCCAGCACCAGACCTTGGGCGGCGCCCATGCTCTTCATCAACGCCGCCGTGTCGAGGTGGCGCGCCACGTAGCGGCGCGCGGCAATGGCCACGGCGATGGCGGCGAGCAGGATGGTGACCAGCGCGGCCAGGTTGAGGAAGCGACCGGCGCGATCCATGGCCGCGCGGATCTGCGGACTGGCGTCGGTCAGATCATCGATCCGTTCGCCGGGCTGGCGCAGCGTCTCCAGCTCGCGCTTGAATGCCGCGACCTGCGGCGCCGTGCCGGCGAACAGGGCGAAATAAGAGACACGGCTCCCGGGCTGGATCAGCCCGGTGGCAGGCAGGTCCTCCAGGCGCATGAGCATGGAGGGCGCGAGGTCCACGAACTGCGTGCCCTGGTCGGGCCGGTAATCGAGCACGCGCGCGATCGTGAGCTCGGTCGACCCCACGCGCAGGCGGTCGCCGATGCGGGCGCCCAGCTGCGCCAGCAGCCGCGCCTCGGGCCAGACCTCCCCCGGCCCGGGCGTCTGATCGACGGGATAGCCCTGTCCGAACGGCTCGTCGGCGACTCGTACTCGCCCGCGCAGGGGATACTCGGGCGAGACGGCGCGAATGGCCGTCAGCGCACTGTCCTCGCCGCGGAACACCACGCTCGGAAAGGTCGCGAGCTCGGCGGTTTGCAGCCCCGCGGCGCGCGCACGCTCGAAATGCCCGCGGTCGAGCGGCCGCGCCGAGCGCAGGCGCAGATCCGCCGCCAGGACCTCGCCGGCCTGCTGCTCGACCGCCTGGCTCACGCGGTTGGTGAAAAAGCCCACGGCGGTGAGCGCCGCGACCGCCACCAGCAGTGCCAGCATCAGCACCCGCAGCTCGCCGGACTTGCCGTCCCGCACGAGCGCCAGCATGGCCAGACGCAGCGCCTTCATTCCGCCACCAGTCTTCCGGCCTCGATGCGGATGACCCGCTGGCAGCGCTGCGCAATCGCCGGATCGTGGGTGACGATCACCAGCGTGGTCTCGCTGGCCCGGTTGAGCTCGAACAGCAATTCGATGATGCGCGCGCCGGTGTTGGCGTCGAGATTGCCCGTCGGCTCGTCCGCGAACAGCAACGCCGGGCGTGTCACGAAGGCGCGTGCGATGGCGACGCGCTGCTGCTCGCCGCCGGAGAGCTGACGCGGATAGTGCTTGCTGCGCGCCCCGAGGTTCACTTGCTCGAGCGCCTGGGCAGCCGCCTGGCGGGCATTGGGACGCCCGGCCAGCTCGAGCGGCAGCATCACGTTCTCGATGGCCGTGAGGGACGGCACCAGGTGGAAACTTTGAAACACGAATCCGACGTGTCGTGCGCGCACCGCCGCCCGTCCGTCCTCGTCGAGCGCCGTGAGCTCCGCGCCGTTGAGCCAGACGCGCCCCGAGGTCGGCTCGTCGAGCCCGGCAAGCAGCGCCAGGAGCGTCGACTTGCCGGCGCCCGAGGCCCCGATCACCGCGGCGCTGCACCCGGCCTCGATGGCCAGACTCACGTCGTCCAGAATGGTCAGCCTTCCCTCGGGGCTGTTAACCTGTTTGCTGATCTGCTGGGCTTTGAGGACTGGGTTGGCAATGCTCATGTGGCGTCCATGGCTCGGATTCTTGCTCGTCGCGATGATTGCGTTGGCGGGCGCCGACCGGTCGATGGCGGCCGAGGCGAAGCCGGAGCCGGCACGACCGACGATCCTGGTCGTGGGCGACAGCCTGAGCGCAGGATACGGCATCGACGTGAGCGCCGGGTGGGTCGCGCTGCTCCAGCGGCGACTCGGCCAGGAAGGGTACGGGTACCGCGTCGTGAACGCCAGCGCGAGCGGCGAAACCACCGGCGGCGCACGGGCGCGGTTCGCGCGCCTGCTGGAAATTCACCGTCCACGCATCGTGATCCTGGAGCTCGGCGGCAACGATGGCCTGCGCGCGCTGCCCCTGGCGCAGGTGCGCGCCAATCTCGCCGCCATGATGGATCAGGCGCGTGACGCCGGCGCCGAAGTGCTGCTCGTCGGCATGCAGATCCCGCCCAACTATGGCGCCGAGTATGCCGACCGGTTTCGCGATATGTACGGCGATCTGGCGCGCGAGCACGGCGTACCGCTGGTGGAGTTCTTCCTCGAGGGGGTGGCGCTCGATCCGTCATTGATGCTCGACGACGGCATCCATCCGAACGCCGCTGCTCAGCCGACGCTGCTCGAGAACGTCTGGCCGCGGCTGCGCGCAATGCTGCAGGCCACCCCACCCTGAATCCGGGTAAGACATCCTTGCAATGCTCGCTGCATAAGGCACGTTCAGAAGAAACACGATCGATCCAGGCTGAGCGCCACCGCGCGTTCGTCGTCCGCGAATCACGCAGGCAAAGGACAACAGAATGAATGCATCCACCGCAGGCAATGCACCCACCGCGCGCCAGGCCTGGCTCGACAGCTATCCGCCGGGCG
>QGUO01000492.1 GCA_003242495.1 Pseudomonadota bacterium
CGCAAGATCCGGGCCGGGCGGTGGATCCGGCGGCCGATCCCCGCCCCTGCCCGGCGCCGGCCCGCCGGGCGCAGCGGGCCCGCCGAGCCCTTCCATGTCGGCCGCTCCGCCGATCCGGACTCGTTACACAATGCCGCTGCGATGAGCCTGGAGACCGATACAGCGTCGCAGCCGGACCATCCCCCGGCAGCGGGCGCACCTGGCGCCCCCATGGCGGCGCCCCCCGGCGCGCCGGCGCGACAGGGCGAGCCGCGGGTCCCGGAGCTCGACAGTACGCAAACCATTCGCGCCCTCACCGCCGCCGAGCTCGAGGACGAGTCGCAGGAGAAGTGGTTCGCGATCCAGCTGGCCGTGTCGGAGCAGCCGGTGAACCTCGAAACCATGCCGCGACTCGACATCTTCGAGGCTTACCGCCTGTACTCGGTGGCCAACGCGGCGCACGGCAAGATCCTGCATCATTTGCGTCTGGGCTTCTTCCGCGAGCAGGTGTCGGCCGAGGCCGTGGCCGGCTACCTGCAGACCTTCTTCCCCGATCCGAAGGCCATCCGTGTGAGCGCGGCGGAGCAGAAGCGCTTCAACGATCCGCCGGCGCGCCGTCCCAACGGTCCTGTCGACCCGCAAGCCAAGGCCAACGTGATCGAGCTGAGCGAGGCGCGTGAACGCAAACCCGCCATTCCAACGGTGACCCTGGAGGTCGATCGAAGCCGGATCGACCCCAACGCCACCGGATCGTTCAAGCCGAACGCCTCCGGCTCGTTCCGGCTCGCGCAAACGGGCAAGAACAAGGTGCTCACGCCCGCGCTCAAGCCCGCCAAGCCCAAGGCGGCCAAGCACGGCGCACGCGGTGCGCTGAAAAGCACCACCGGCAAGAACCGGTCGCGCATGTCGCTCGACGAGGCTCTGCTCGAGGAAGCGCGTCAGGTCGAGCTCTCGGAGAGCGGCATTCATCCGCTGCCGAAGAACAATTCGCTGTTCTCGCGCTTGCTAGGCAAGCGCCGCTGACTGCGCGCCGGCCCCGCCCCGCCCCATGCCGGTCCGCGCAGCGGCGTGCGGACGGGCTACGCCGGCCCCTGACACGAACGCAGCGCATTACGCATATTCGCGCACCCAAGACCACGCCGGCCGGACCTCGGGCGAGCTACAATCGCGCCCGCCAGCTTCTGCCAGCATTTCCGAGGTTCAGATCATGAGCGATTCCCTTTACGACCGCCGCACGCTGCTCAAGAACGCCCTGGCCGGCCTGGCCGCGCTGCCGGCGGCCGGTTTGATCCGCGAGGTCCACGGCGCCGAGCTGCCGCACCTCGATCCGAAGGATCCCCAGGCCGTGGCCATGAGCTACACCCATGATGCGAGCACGGTCGACCCGAAGAAGGAGCCGACCTTCAAGCCCGGCGCCCATTGCGCGAACTGCCTGCACATCCAGGGCCAGGACGGTGAGGAGTGGCGCGGCTGCAATATCTTCCCGGGCAAGCTCGTCCATGCCGATGGCTGGTGCAAGGTGTGGGTGGCCAAGCCGGGTTGATGCACGGCCCCTGAAGAAGACGCAGCAGGCCCGGCGCGGTCGCCTGGGGCAGCCTGCGGGCTGCCCGGGCGCCAGACGCCGGGCTCGCGCCATCCGCCTAGAGCAGGATCCGTCCGGCGTAGCCGGTGAGCTCCAGGTATCCCCGCCCCACCTCGCGGCCGGCCTCGTCGAAGGCCCGCACCGCACCTTCCCAATAGAGCGTGCCGGTGCTGTCGCGCGCATCGTTTTCCTGGTCGTCCATCATGGGCCTGAGCGTCAGGGTGTGATCGCCGACACGTACGCGCCACTCGACGGCGAACTCCACGCCCGTGCGCGGCGAACGCCAGCGCCGCAACGCCGTCCATTGCACCTCGCGCGGCTCGTAAACTCGCACCGCGGCGTGCGGCCCGGGGCGCAGGGTGCCGCCGGCCCATAACGCCGCTCCCTGCGCATCGCGCACCTGCAGCGCCATCAAGGCGCCGCCATCGTGCAGATTGAGCCCGACCCAGTCCCAGCCCACGGCCTTCTCGTGCAGGATCTCGCTCGCCCATTCGTGATCCATCCAGGCGCGCCCACGCACTCGATAGGCACGCTCGCCGAGGACCAGACGACCGGCCGCACGCAACTGCGGCAGGCTGTAGTAGTGGCTGGCAAGATGCGGCAGCGGGCCCTTGCGGCTGAATCCCTGTTGGCCGTGCAACAGCAAAGGCTGACTTTCCTCGAACTCCAGCGCGAGGGAAAAATCCTCGCCGGCGACGCGCGCCACCATGCGGCCATCCGCCCGGCGACGCAGGTGCCAATCGTCGATCGCGACCTCGAGGGACCCCTCGGCCGCATACGCCAGCCCGAAGCCGGCGCGGGCCGAGCGCTGTGCCTTGGCCAGCCTGCCCCGTTCCACGTCGCTCACGGCGGCATGGGCGAACAGGAGCTGGCGAGGCGCGAAGCGCGAAGGGTTCTGTTCGTGAATCCCCGGACGTGTGCGAAAAAACGTGATTTGAAAGCCGCGGGGGACGTCGTTCTCGTCCTCCAGCCAGCCCGTGATGTACCACCATTCCGTGCGGAAGCCGGGGTGGCTGCCCTCGTCACGCGGCAGCTCGATACGATACGTCGGCGTGACGGGCGGATAATCCACCGCGCCGACGAGGCCGGCGGCGAGCGCCAGCGCAAGCGTCGCTGCCATCACGATTCCTCGTACCGTTGGCCGCGCTCTCACCAGTCCTCCTTCACCGCACGCACGGCATCGCCGCTCATCGCCTGCCGTCCGCTCAACACCGCCACGGCCGCCGCCGACAGGATCAACGCCGCGCTCAGCACCGCCAGCAGCGCCACCGGCACGTACAGATCCATGCTCCAGTGGAAGGATTG
>QGUO01000493.1 GCA_003242495.1 Pseudomonadota bacterium
GCCAAGCGCCCGCTCATCCAGCTCGCCGATGGCGTGGGCACGGCCAAGCGCCCCCTCATTCAGCTCGCCGACGGCGTGGGCACGGCCAAGCGCCCCCTCATTCAGCTCGCCGACGGTGTGGGCACGGCCAAGCGCCCCCTCATCCAGCTCGCCGATGGCGTGGGCACGGCCAAGCGCCCGCTCATCCAGCTCGCCGATGGCGTGGGTACGGCCAAGCGCCCCCTCATCCAGCTCGCCGATGGCGTGGGCACGGCCAAGCGGCCCCTCGTCGTCTAACGCCGTCACGGCATGTCACACATGGAATTCGGGAGCTGACGTCATGAAAGCCTTTGTTGCCATCAAGACCGCTGCCCTGGCCGCGAGTGCGGGAATGTTGTTGATGTTGGCGCCGCAGGGCACGACTGCCCCGGGCGAGCTTGCCGTATCCGAGACCTGGCAGGTGGAGTCCGTGGCGCCTCCTGCGCGGCACATCGCGCCGCAGCTCGTCTGGCAAGGCGCCAGGAGCTCGGCAGGTGACATGAGCGCCAAAGTGCCGCTGTAACGCAGGCCGCGCCCAGCCCGGCGACACTTCGCCGCGACCTGCCGGTGGAAAGCCGTCCGTGTGGCCGAAGGCGCTGCCTCGGCCGCACGGACGATTCCGTGGCGGCCGGCCGCCCATCGCACGTCTGCGCCCTGACCCCCCCAGCCCTGGAAAGACTGGGCGATCACGTCGACCTGGCGCACGTGCGGGCGCGACCGTTGCGGAGCGTGCTGACGCTCGAGCGCACCCCGCGCATGCGGATCCGGATCCCGACGATCACGCCCGTGCGCCGACGACCCGGGCTCGTCGTCGCGCCCGCGCCCACAGCTTGGTCCCTTCCCGCACCCATAGCACCGAGCTGCCCACCGCCGCGCACTGCAACCAGTCGGTCGCACTCAACGGCGTCGTGGAGAAGGCCTGCTGCAGCAAGGGCACGTAGACGACGGCGGCTTGCAAAGCCAGCGACAGGAGCACCGCGCCCCACAGCCAGACATTGGAGAACAGACCCACGAAGGCGCTTTCCAGGTCCGAACGGGTGGTGAACACGGCGAACAACGAGAAGAACACCAGGGTCATGAAGGCCATGGTCTGTGCGTAACGCAGGTCCCCCTCGCCTTCGATCAGGCCGCCCGGCAGGCTCGCATCGATCTGCAGCAAGGTGCCGGTTGCCATGATGGCGCCCACCAACCCGATACCGCGCCACATCGCCGGCGTGATCACGCCTTCATCGCGGGATCGAGGCGCCCGCGTCATGAGCCCCGGGTCCGGCGGATCGATCCCCAGCGCGAGCGCGGGCGCGCCGTCGGTCACCAGGTTGATCCACAGGATCTGGGTCGCAAGCAGCGGCAAGACGAGTCCGCTCCCGGCGCCACCGTCCGTGAGCCCGATCAGGTCCGCAAGCAGCACGCCGAAGAACATGGTCAGCACCTCACCCACGTTCGTCGCCAGCAGATAGCGCAGGAACTTGCGGATGTTCGCAAAGATCGCCCGGCCTTCCTCCACCGCGGCAACGATGGTCGCGAAATTGTCGTCCGCCAGGACCACATCGGCGGCCTGCTTGGAGACGTCGGTCCCGGCGATCCCCATGGCTACGCCGATGTCGGCCAGCTTCAGGGCGGGCGCGTCGTTCACGCCGTCACCCGTCATCGCCACGATGGCCCCTTGCGCCTGCAACGCCTTCACGATGCGCAGCTTGTGAGACGGGTTCACGCGTGCGTACACGGAGGTCTCGCGGACCATGGCGGCCAGCGCCTCATCGGACATGCTTTCGATCTCCATGCCCGTGACGACCCGGTCATCGGCCGAGACGCCGAGCTCGCGCGCGATGACCGACGCCGTCACCGGGTGATCGCCCGTGATCATGAGCGGACGAATGCCCGCCTGCCTGGCCCGGGCGACCGCGCCGGCCGCTTCATCCCGCGGCGGATCGAGCATGCCGATCAGTCCGAGAAACACGAGCTCCCGTTCGACCTGCTCGTCGTACTCCTCCCGCGAGAAGGCATCCTCGGGCAGCCATCGCAGGGCGACGCCCAGCGTGCGCAGCGCCTCACCGGCCAGGGCTTCGTTCGCTTCGAGAATCTCGGCCCGTCTCCTCTCGGTGAGCGGCTGGCGACTTTCCCCGACCTGCTCATGGGAACAGCGTGTCAGCAGGACATCCGGCGCGCCTTTGGTGAAAACGAGCAGCGCCCGCTCGCGGCGCGCATCGCTGTGAACGGTGCTCATGAGCTTGCGCTCCGAGGAGAACGGCACTTCGCCGATCCGCTCGAAGCGCGCATCGAGCTCGTCGTCATCGAAACCTGCCTTGCGCGCAGCGACGATCAACGCACCCTCGGTGGGGTCGCCCTGGATGGTCCAGCGCCCGTCCCGTTGTTGCAGCACCGCGTTGTTCGCGCGATCGGCGGCCGCCAAGGCGCGCAACAACTCGGCGCGCAGGGCGCCTTCGATGGCGCCGCCGTCTGCCCGTTGCACCGCGCCCTCCGGCGTGTAGCCGGTACCCGTGAAGTTCACCCGGCCGCTGGCGGTGACCAGCGCGCGCACCGTCATTTCGTTCTTCGTCAGCGTGCCGGTCTTGTCCGATGCGATCACGTCGGCCGAGCCGAGGGTTTCGACGGCCGCCAGATGGCGCACGATGGCCCGGCGTTTCGCCATGCGTTGCACACCGAGCGCCAGCACCGCGGTCACGACCGCGGGCAGTCCTTCGGGCACGGCGGCCACCGCCAATGCAACCCCGAGGATCAGCACGTCGAACAGCGCGGACAGACTGCGCAGATCCTCGACGGTGATGAGGGTCGCGATCATCACGGCCGCGATGACGATGACGATGATGCCCAGAAGCT
>QGUO01000068.1 GCA_003242495.1 Pseudomonadota bacterium
AGCGTAATCGCCTCTGCGACACACTCAGCGCGGATCGACGTAGATCCCGACAGATCGGCGATGGTTCTCGCCACTTTCAAAATCCGGTGGTAGGCGCGCGCCGACAGGTCGAAGGCGCCGGCGGCATGCTCCAACAGCACCGCCGCCGCGCCATCCAGACGACAGAACCGCTCCACCGCGCGCTGGTCCAGACGGGCGTTCGTCCGTCCCTGGCGCTCCTGCTGCAGCGCCCGGGCCACCCGGACCCGTGCCGCCACCGTCTCGCTCGACTCGCCCGTCGAGCAGCCCTCCCGCATGGCCCCGACATCCACCCGCGGCACCTCGACGTGCATGTCCAGCCGGTCGAGCAGCGGTCCGGACAGCCGGCTGCGATAGCGCTCCACCCGCTCCGCCGGGCAACGACAGATCCGCGAGGCATCGCCCAGGTAGCCGCAGGGACAGGGGTTCATGGCCGCGACCAGCTGAAAGCGCGCCGGGAACTCGACCTGGCGCGCCGCCCGTGAAATCGAGATCCAGCCCGTCTCGAGCGGCTCGCGCAGCACCTCGAGTACCCGCCGGCCGAACTCGGGCAGCTCGTCGAGGAACAGCACGCCATTGTGGGCCAGCGAGATCTCTCCGGGGCGCGGGTGGACACCGCCGCCGACCATGGCGATGGCGGAAGCCGTATGGTGCGGACTGCGGAAGGGGCGCACGCGCCATTGCGAGGGGTCGAAGACCTGGCCGGCAACGGTGCGGATGGCCACGCTCTCGAGCGCCTCGGCCTCGGTCATGGGCGGCAGCAGCCCGGCCATGCTCTGGGCAAGCATGCTCTTGCCGGTGCCCGGCGGCCCGATGAACAACAGGTTGTGCTCGCCCGCCGCGGCGACCTCGAGCGCGCGCTTGGCATGTGCCTGGCCACGCACGTCCCTGAGGTCCCCGCCGGCCGCGGCGCCTGCGGCCGGCGCCGTCCCGGGCACGAATGCCAGCGGCCGGACGCCCGCCGCATGCCGGGTCACATCGAGCAGACGCCCGGCCACGCCGATGCGACAGCCCTCCACGAGGCTCGCCTCCAGGCGGTTGCCGGGCGGCACGATCAAGGCATGCCCGCCGCGCGCAGCCCCGAGCGCGGCCGGCAGGATGCCGCGCACGGGTTGCAGCTCACCGTTCAGCGACAGCTCTCCATAGAGCTCGCAGCCCGCGAGTGCCGTGTCGCGCAGCTGACCCGAGGCAATGAGAATGCCGACCGCGATCGGCAGGTCGAAGCGCCCGCCTTCCTTCGGCAGGTCCGCGGGCGAGAGATTGACGGTGATTCGTCCGGCGGGAAACTCGAACCGGCTGTTCTTGATCGCGGCGCGTACCCGGTCCTTGCTCTCCTTCACCACGGCCTCGGGCAGCCCGACGATGGTGAACGACGGCAGTCCCGTGCCGACATCCACTTCCACCCGCACCAGCGGGGCCTCCATGCCATATTGCGCACGGCTCAACACGCTCGCCATCGCCATCCTGGGTGCTCCTCCTTGAGCCGGTGAGTTCATGCAGCGCCGGGCGGCGCCGGCACGCTATTGCAGGTTCGGACCCGGCGCTTCGCCCGTGTCGTCGCTGCGCACGGTTCCCGCAGAATGGCCTCCTTCGAGCGCCGCCAGGCGCGCTTCCAGGGCATCGAGCTTTTCGCGCGTGCGTCTCAGCACGGCGGCCTGCACGTCGAACTCCTGGCGCGAAACCAGATCGAGGCGGGCGAGGCCCGACTGCAGCACCGCCTTGAAGTTGTCCTCCAGGTCGCGGCGCATGGCGATCAGGCCGGCTGGCACGGCCGCAGCGAGGCGGCGGGCAAGGTCGTCGATGAAGCGCGGATCCATGCGGCGGGACTGTAGTGGCATGCGGTCGTGCAGGCAAGCGGGGGATGCATGCACCAACTCGTGGCTGCGTTGGGCGCCGCCGCACGCCTCGTCATGGCCCGCGCCCCACCGGAGTGCAGACACCGCTGCCCACGCACCAGGTGAGTGCACCACGACTGCAGACAGCTGTGCACCGGGCCGGCTTCGGCCCCGTTTCGTCCCTCGGGAGCCGTGGCATGGAAGATGCATTTCCCAGTCGGCGCGGGCTCGGGCCGCAGTAATCCGCTGCGACACGTGGCTCGCCCCACGACGCCGGAGCCGCACAGCGATGAAGTTGATCACCGCGATCATCAAGCCCTTCAAGCTCGATGACGTACGCCAGGCAGTCGCCGACATCGGAGTCCAGGGCATCACCGTCACCGAAGTGCAGGGCTTCGGCCGACAACGCGGCCACACGGAGCTCTACCGCGGCGCCGAGTATCGCGTCGATTTCCTGCCCAAGACCAAGATCGAGCTCGCTGTGGACGACTCAATAGCCGAACAGGTCGTCGAGGCCATCACCAATGTCGCCCGCACCGGCAAGATCGGCGACGGCAAGATCTTCGTGATCGATCTGGCCCAGGCGGTGCGCATCCGCACCGGCGAGATGGGCGTCGACGCGGTCTAGGCACGCACTCCGAACGAGCCCGACAGCCGAACGATACCCCCGGGAGGACCATCAAGTGGAAGCAGTGAAAGAAGCCCCCTACGAACTGGATGCATTACTTCCCCGTGTGCGCCGCACCGGTGATGTGGATGGCCACCGGCTTCAGCATGCCGGCGCACGGCGAATCGGCCTTGGGGCGATGGCGTTGAACGTTCCTTGAACAACACCGTAGTGCGGGAGAATTGACGTGAAAAGATCCTTGCCAACGAACCGAGTGCTCACGCGCTCATGGGGCGGGGCGCTGCTGGCGCTGGCGCTGCTGGTGGCCGGACTGGCGCCGACTTTCGCCCAGCAAGTCCCCGAGGACGCGCCACCGGCCATGGCGCCGGCGACGCAGCCGGCGGCTCCGGCGACGCCCGTGGAACAGACATTGCCCGCGGAGTCCGCAGCCGAACCGCTGGCCGCGCTCGATTCGGGCGACACCGCGTGGATGATCGTCGCCACGGCGCTGGTGCTGTTCATGACGGTGCCGGGCCTGGCGCTGTTCTACGCCGGCATGGTGCGCTCCAAGAACGTGCTGTCGGTGCTGATGCAATGTTTCGCCATCGCCGGCGTGATGACGGTGCTGTGGACCGTTTACGGCTACAGCCTGGCCTTCGATACCAGCGGCATGCAGGCCGGGGTGTTCGGCCTGAACTCCATCGTCGGCGGACTCGACAAGTTCATGTTGTCCGGCGTGACCCTGGACAGCCTGGTCGGCACGATCCCTGAGTCGGTGTTCGCCACCTTCCAGATGACCTTTGCCATCATTACTCCGGCGCTCATCGTCGGCGCCTTCGCCGAACGCATGAAATTTTCCGCAGTGCTCATTTTCATGGCGCTGTGGTTCACTGTGTGCTACGCGCCGATGACGCACATGGTGTGGAGCGGCGATGGCGCGCTCATGTGGGACTGGGGCGTACTCGACTTCGCGGGCGGGACCGTGGTGCACATCAACGCGGGCATCGCCGGCCTGATCGCCGCCCTGGTGCTCGGGCGTCGCAAGGGCTATCCGACCACGCCCATGCCGCCGCACCAGCTCGGCTACACGCTGATGGGCGCCTCGATCCTGTGGGTGGGCTGGTTCGGCTTCAATGCCGGGAGCGCGCTCGCCGCGGGCGAGGCGGCGGGCATGGCCCTGCTCGTCACCCAGATCGCCACCGGCACGGCGGCCCTCGCCTGGATGTTCAGTGAATGGATCGGCCACGGCAAACCCTCGGTGCTCGGCATCGCCTCGGGCGCCATCGCCGGCCTGGTGGCCATCACGCCTGCGAGCGGCTTCGTCGGTCCGGCCGGCGCCCTGGTGATCGGCGCGACCGCCGGCGTGCTGTGCTTCATCGCCTCGACCAAGGTCAAGCGTGCGCTGGGCTACGACGACTCGTTGGACGTGTTCGGCGTGCACTGCATCGGCGGCATCGTCGGCGCCATCCTCACCGGCGTCTTTGCCTTCCCGGCGCTCGGCGGCGTCTGGGAGCCCGTCGAAGGTGCGACCATCGCTGGCCAGGTCGGCGTGCAGACCCTGGGCGTCATCTTTACGCTCATCTATACCGGCGTACTGAGCTTCGTGCTGTTGAAGATCGTGGACGCCCTCATCGGCCTGCGCGTGACGGCGGACGAGGAAGAAGAAGGCCTGGACCTCAGCATGCACCACGAGCGCGGCTACAACCTCTGAGAGGAGCGCGCCGGAAGGCCGCAGCGGGCGCCCAAGGCGCCCGCTTTTTTTTGCCGATCCGCCACGACTGTGACGCAGTGCTCAATCTGCCGGCGATTCGCGGGCCCGCGCGAGCCCTCCGTGAAATCTTCCTGCTACACTGCCCAATGCTTCGCGGCCGCGGCCAGCCGCGGACAACACCATGATTTAATTGGCTATTTGTTTGGAAGACGCTTAGCCCCTGGAGGGATGGCCATGCTGCGAGCGACCCTGGTGAGCACCTTGGCGAAAGCCGCCGCGGCGGGCGCGTGCTTCCTGGCGCTGGGCAGCGCCGCCACCGCCGATGTCTATAAATACGTCGACGAGCAGGGCAACGTGCAATACACCGACAAGCCACGCACGTTGCCTGCCGAACGCCTCAACGTGCAGACACGACGCACGGATACCGTCGCCGTGCAGGCGCGCCAGGCGGAGGAAATGGAACGCATGCAGGCCGCGAGCCAGGCTTATCAGCAGAACGCCCAGCAGCGCGCTGCGGAGCGTCGCGCCGCCGAAGAGGCGGCGCAGGCACAGGCCGAGCGCTGCGCGCAGGCGCGTGAGCGCTACGAACGCTACATGACCTCGCAGCGGCTCTACGAGCCCTTGCCCGACGGTGAGCGCCGCTATCTGAGCGACGCCGAGCTCGACGCGGCCCGTGCCGCGGCCAAAACCTCGATGGACGAGGCCTGCAAGTAAGCTGCCGGCGCCCGCAATCCCCGACCGGTCGCTGCGCGAGGGGGCGCGCCGGCAAATACGAGCCGGGGAAGCCGTCGGGGGCGGTATGGCCCACCGAGCGCTTCGGGGTATCCTGACGTCCCTCGCAAGTCCGACAGGCTCAGATCATCATGAAAACGGGTTTCATCGGCCTCGGCGCCATGGGCGTCGGGATGGCGCGCAATCTTCACAAGCACGGCCTGCTCACCGCCGTCTGGAACCGCACCGCCGAGAAAGCTGCGGCATTGGCCGAGGAAACGGGCTGCCAGGCGGCGCGCGATCCGGCCGAGCTGGCTCGACAGTGCGAGGTCATCGTGCTGTGCGTCGCGGCCGATGCCGACGTGCTCGCCGTGGTCGATGCGCTCAAGGAGGCGGTACGACCCGGCGCCATCGTCATCGATTGCTCCACCGTGAGCTCGGCCACGGCGCGCCAGGCGGCCGACAGCCTGCGCGAACGCGGGGCATACTTTCTCGACGCGCCCGTGAGCGGCGGCGTCGAGGGCGCACGCGACGGGACGCTGGCCATCATGGTGGGCGGAGATCAGCAGGCGTTCGAGCGCGCCCAGCCGGTGTTGCAGGCCATGGGTCGCGCGATCGCGCATTTCGGCGCGAGCGGCGCCGGCCAGGCCGCCAAGGCCACCAACCAGATCATGTGTGCCGGCGTGATCCAGGCGGTCGCCGAGGCCATGGCGTTCGCGAAGGCGCACGACCTGCCGCTCGAGAAGCTCATCGACACGCTCGGCAAAGGGGCGGGCTCGAGCTGGTATTTCGTGCATCGCGCGCCCAACATCGTGCGCGACAGCTACCCGGCGGGATTCCGGGTGCGCCTGCACGAGAAGGATTTGAAGATCTGCCGCGAGATGGCCGCCGCCCATGGCGTGCAGCTGCCCCTGATCGAAATGACCCTGTTGCATTATCGACGGCTCATCGAGCGCGGTCACGGCGACGAGGACATTTCCACGCTGTTCCGCCTCAAGGACGAGCTGTTCGCCGCGGCGCGCGCTTCGCAGGACGCCTGAGCGCAGCGCCACGCAGCACGCACGGACCGGCGACGCCGACTGCCCGGATCGTGACGACGATCGAATCAGAGATCCCTGCGGCGACGCGGCCCACGCTGGCGCTGCCGGACTTCTGTGCCGCGCGGGCGGTGCTCGCGGTCGTGCTGATCGCCGAGCTGGTCGCCATTCTGTTCGCCGTGGCGCGTCAGCCGATGAGCGACAGCTTCTGGCTGGATCTGGCCAGCGGCTCGCTGCTGCTGCTGTGGCTCGGCCTGGTGTCCGCCGCGCTCCTCTGCAAGACGCGTCAGTGGCTGCAACGCATGCCCGCCGAACGAGCCACGGTCATCGCCCTCGCCATGCTGGTCGGCACGGTGGGCATCATCTCGGAGGTCGTCTTCCTGGTTGGTCGCTTCCTGGCCAGCGGCACGCCGGAGCCGCCGGCGGCCTTCCCGACCGATCATGCCGGCTTTTTGCTGCGCAACCTCGCCATGGGCTTCATCGTCAGCGCACTCGCATTGCGCTACTTCTATGTGAGCGCGGAACGCAAGCGCAGCATCGAAATGGAGGCGCTGGCGCGCATCCGGGCGCTGCAAGCACGTATCCGGCCGCATTTCCTGTTCAACAGCATGAACACCATCGCGGCGCTCACGCGCACCAACCCGGCGCGTGCCGAGGAAGCCGTCGAGGATCTGGCCGACCTGTTCCGCGCCAGCCTCGGTGAGGCCACGATGCAGGTATCGCTGGCCGAGGAGCTCGAGATCGCTCGCACCCACCAGCGCATCGAGGAGCTGCGACTCGGGGAACGGCTGCGCGTCGACTGGCGGGTCGAGCCGGCGCCGCTCCAAGCCCAGGTGCCGGCGTTGATCGTGCAACCTTTGATAGAGAACGCGGTATACCACGGCATCGAGATGCTGCCTGGCGGCGGCACCATCCGCGTCACTTGCCGAAAGGTCGCGGACAACATCGAAATCGAGGTGCGCAATCCCATTCCTCCGCAGAGCGGCTATGCCGAGCGTGAGGGCAATCGCATGGCGCTCGAGAACATCCGCCAACGACTGGAGCTCGCCTGGCCGGGGCGCGTGCGCGTCGTGGCGCGCCAGGAGGGCACGGAGTTTTGCGCCCGGCTCACGTTCCCCTATGTTGACGGAAACATGAGACAACAATGAAGCTGGTCATTGTCGACGACGAGCCGCCAGCCCGCGAGCGGCTGCGTCGCCTGCTCGAGGAGATCGGGGACTGCGAGATCGTCGCGGAGGTCGGCAACGGCCACGAGGCGCTCGAGCAAGTGGCCGCCTTGCGGCCCGACGTGGTGCTGCTGGATGTGCGCCTGCCAGGCCTGTCGGGCATGGAAGTGGCGCGTCACATCGATGCCCTCGAGGAGCCGCCGGCCGTGATCTTCACCACCGCGTACGACCAGTACGCCGTCGAGGCTTTCGAAACCGAAGCCGTGGGCTATCTGCTCAAACCGGTCCGCAAGGAGAAGCTCGCGCACGCACTGCGTCATGCGGCGCGCATTTCACCCACCCGGCTCACACGGCTGGCGCGCGGCGCCCGCATGAAGCATCGTCGCGAGCAGATCTGTGCGCGGCTCGGCGAACAGCTGCGGCTGATTCCGGTGTCGGACATCTATTTTTTTCTGGCCGATCAGAAGTACGTGACGGTGCGTCACACCGGCGGCGAGAACCTGATCGACGAGTCGCTCAAGTCGCTTGCCGAGGAGTTCGCGCCGGACTTCGTGCGCATTCATCGCAACGCGCTGGTGGCGGAGCGGCAGATCGCCGCCGTCGAGCGCACCCAGGATGGACAGTACGTGGTCCGGGTCCGTGAATGCGGAGCCGTCCTCGACGTGAGTCGCCGTCACGCGCCCGAGCTCCTGCGCCGCATCCGCGGCGGCATCTGACCCAGGCACCAGCCGGCGGACGGCACCGGCTAGGGCAACAGGGCGCGAACGCGTCTCGCCATCGACAACAGCAGCGCGCCGCGGCCGATCCAGCGCACGAGGCGTTTGCGGCCGGCGAACGCGATCACCGCAAGCCCGCCGGCGAGCAGCAATGGACGCTGCAGAATCCGGCGCCCGATGTCGATGGCGCGGTCCACGCCGCCGAGATGCGCTTCGACCTGATCGAGCGCCGCGCCGAATTGCACGCGCTGGACATCGCACTGCATCAGCAGCAGCGCGTGTCGCTCCTTCAGCTCCTCCAAACGCTTGCTCATTCGCTGCTGCCCGTCCTAGAGGCGCGCGCGCAGCCGGTCGCGGTCCTTGGCGAGCTCGGTCAACGTGGCGTCGAGCAGCGGCGGCCGCGTGCGCAGCTTGTAAATGAGGACCATCGCCGCGATCACCGCCAGCGCCCCGAAGCCGGCCACCATCACCAGCGCGGCGGCGAGCCGGTGCGTATCCCAGAAGACGAAAATCACCGTGAGGGCGCCGAGGAACAAGGTCATCATGGCGGCGAATGCGGCCACGAACGCCCAGAGGAGCAGGATCGCGGCGCTGTGGATCTCCTGCTGCAGCTCGGTGGTGAGCAGCTCCAGGCGGGTGTGCACGATCTGCACGAGCGTGCCGAGCATGTTGCCCAGCGACTTGAGCAGCCCGCCAGCCGCGCTGCGCCGGCCCGCGTACGGCGGCTCTGCTTCCATATCTTCGCGTGCGTCCCTGGTCGACTCAGCGCCGACCGATCAATAGCCCGAGCACCAGGCCGACTCCGACCGCCATCCCGACCGCCTGCCAGGGATTCTCGCGGACGTATTCTGCAGTGGCCTCTGCTGCCTCGCGCGCCCGCACCCGTGCTTCGCGCTCGACCTCGCTCAGTCGGGCCCGTGCCTGGCGCAGCGACTCTTCCGCACGCGCGCGCACTTCCTGGATCCGCTCGCCGGTCTGCGCAGACGTCGCTTTGAGCAGCGCCTCGGCATCGTGCATGACCATTTTCAGGTCCTCGACCAGCTTGTCGGTGGAAACGTCGCTGCTGTTCATGCTTCTTACCCTTGTTGTGGAGGCTTTGCAGTGCCCCAGGGGCCCGCCCGATGGTATTCGGCCTGCTGCGGACCAGCAACCGGAGGGACGCGTATCCCCTTGCCGGGATTACGTATCGCACCGCGTCGCGATCGCCCGCTGGTGCTACGATTGCCACCTCAGCCTGCTTCCGCGGCATCGCGCCGGGAGTCTCGAGAAGGAGCCCTGAACATGGATTCGCTGCCTCGTGCGGTCCAGCCGCGCGATCGCTTTTACGCGCGCACCTTCGCGCTCGCGACGGCGCTTGCGCTCGGCGTGGCGCTGTACCGGATCGTCGAGCCTTTCCTCGCGCCGCTGCTCTGGGCGGTATTCATTGCGTTTCTCCTGCACCCGATGCACAAGCGACTCACGCGACAGCTGCGCAACCGGCCGCAGCTGTCCGCCCTGCTGCTCACGTGCGCCACGCTGGTGATCCTCATCGGACCGCTTACGGGTCTGAGCGCGGCGTTTGCGGCGCAGGTCGGGGAGCTGTTGAAGTACGTGCAAGGCACGGTGGCCGATCAGGCCAAAACCAACGTCCTCACGTTGGAGAATGTTCCCTGGCTGAGCGGCATCCTCGCCTGGCTCGAAGGCACGTTCGACGTCAGCGCCACCCAGGTGCGCGGCTGGATCGTGGAGGGCGCCCGCCAAACCCTGCAATATCTCGGCGCGGTGAGCGGCAAGGTGTTTCTCGGCGCGGTCGGCACGGTGGTCGGCTTCGTGATGATGATTTTCATGCTGTTCTTTTTCGTGCGCGACGGCGAGGAAATGCTGGGCACGGCACGCGAGCTCATCCCGATGTCGAGCTCCTACAAGGCGCGGCTGTTCGATCATCTCGCGGCGGTGACGCGCGCCATGGTGTACGGCACCTGTCTGACGGCGCTCATCCAGGGCGCGCTGGTGGGCATCGCCTTCGCCATCGTGGGATTGCCCTCGCCGGTGGTCTTCGCGGTCTTGGCGGTCCTGCTGTCGTTGCTGCCGGTGGGCGGCACGGCTCTCGTATGGGCGCCCGCCGCCATCGTCCTCGGCACCCAGGAACGCTGGGCGGCCATGATCTTCATGATCATCTGGGGTGCGCTGCTGGTCTCACTGGTGGACAATGTGGTCCGACCGATGCTGGTCTCCGGGCGCGCCAAGGTGGGCACGCTCACGGTGTTCATCGGCGTCCTGGGCGGCATCACCGCGTTCGGTGCCATCGGGCTGTTCCTGGGCCCCATCGTGCTCGCCCTCATCATTGCCCTGATCCGCTTCATGCTGGACATACGCCGCGCCGAGGCGGCGGGTGTGCGGCTGTCGAACGAATGAAGGAACTTATGCCTGTAAAGCACGAACTGCGCATTGCCACGCGTGCCAGCCGCCTCGCCGTCTGGCAGGCCGAGCACGTGGCTGCCGCGCTGCGCGCCCGCCATCCGGGGCTCGAGGTGAGACTGGTGCCGATGACCACCCAGGGCGACCGCATCCTCGATCGCCCCCTGGCCGCCGTCGGCGGCAAGGGATTGTTCATCAAGGAGCTGGAGGTGGCGCTGGCCGAGCATCGGGCCGACATCGCCGTGCATTCCATGAAGGACGTGCCGACGGAGCTGCCCGAGGGCATGGCGCTCGCCGCCATGCTCACGCGCGCCGATGCGCGCGACGCGTTCGTGTCGGCGCGCTTCGCGCATTTCGACGACCTGCCGCCCGGGGCGCGCCTCGGAACGTCCAGCCCGCGCCGTCAATGTCAGCTCGCCAATGCGCGACCGGATCTGGAGATCCTGCCGCTGCGCGGTAACGTCGAAACACGCCTGCGCAAGCTCGAGGAAGGCCAGTTCGACGCCATCGTGCTGGCCACGGCCGGCCTCGAACGGCTGGGGTTGGGCCATCACATCAGGCACCATCTCGACATCGATTTGTCCGTGCCGGCGGTCGGGCAGGGCATCATCTGCATCGAGTGCCGGGCGGACGACACCCGCAGCGCGACGCTGGCCAGTGTGCTGAACGATCCGGCGGCGCAATGCTGCGGTGAAGCGGAGCGCGCATTCGCGCGCCGGCTCGAAGGGAGCTGCCAATCGCCGATCGCCGCGTACGCGCAACTCAGCGACGGCGAGCTCGTGCTGCGCGGCGTGGTCGGCTCGCCCGACGGCCGCGAGGTGCACCGCGGGCGCGTGAGCGGCCCGGCCGACCGGGCCACCAGCCTGGGGGTGGAGCTCGCCGAACGACTGCTGGCGTCCGGCGCCGACGCCCTGCTCGCATCGCTACGAGGCACGCCTTGATTCCGTATGTCATGCCCTCGCTCGCCGAGACTTCGGTGCTGGTCACCCGCCCGGCCGCACAGGCCGAGGCGCTGTGCGCCTTGATCGAAGCGCGTGGCGGCGAAGCCATCCGGTTTCCCACCGTGGCGATCGAGCCGCTGGAGCCCGCCGGCGAGCTCGGCGGACGCGAGTACGACCTGGTGGTCTTCGTGAGCACCAACGCCGTCGCCCATGGGGCGCAGCGCATCGCACGCACCGCGGCGACCCGCATCGCGGCGGTCGGCAAGGCCACGGCCGCGGCGCTGGCGGCAGCGGACATGCCCGCAGACATCGTGCCCGACTCAGGATTCGACAGTGAAGCCTTGCTGGCGCACCCGGGGTTCGACCTGCCGCCCGGCGCCCGCGTCCTCATCGTACGCGGCGGCGGCGGACGCGAGTTG
>QGUO01000069.1 GCA_003242495.1 Pseudomonadota bacterium
CGGCGCATTGGGCTCGCTGGTCATGCACCTTCTGTTGAGCGCGCATATAGTGACCTTGATCTAGCCTGGCGTCGCAGCCAGGCCCTGGCGTTCACCTGCGCCCATGGCGGCGCAGTGTCCCGACCCCGAGCTCGGTGCGGCCCGGGCTGGGTGATCCGCGCGCAGCGGCCTGACACCGCGGTTGCGACAACCGGCGCTGAGCACGGCGGCACTGAACACCCTCACCCGCGAGCCGCCCGCGCGGGGCGCGCCGTTGGCGCACGCCTGCGCGCCATGCTTGCAATGTCGCGGCGCGCGCCGGATGCTTGCCCGCCAATGTCCCGTCCGCGCACCACGCGAGACGGACGGAAGCGGCGAGCACGCGGCGAGGAGACCCGCGACAGAGAGCGAACATGAAGCGCAAGTACGACTATGACCTGCTGGTGATCGGCGCCGGCTCCGGAGGGGTGCGCGCGGCGCGCGTGGCCGCCGGGCACGGCGCCAAGGTGGCGGTGGCCGAGGAGTATCGCATCGGCGGCACCTGCGTCGTGCGCGGCTGCGTGCCGAAAAAGCTGCTGGTCTACGGGGCGCATTTCGCGGAGGACCTCGAGGATGCCGCGCGCTTCGGCTGGCAGATCGAAGGCGCGAGCTTCAATTGGACGACGCTGCGCGACAACGTCCTTGCCGAGGTGACGCGCCTCAGCGGTCTTTACACCGAAACGCTGCAGAATCATTCCGTCGAAGTCCTGCCCGGGCGCGCGGTCGTACGCGGTCCGCACAGCGTCACGATCGGCGAGCGCGAAGTCTCGGCCGAGCGCCTGCTCATCGCCACCGGCGCACGTCCGCACATCCCGGACGTGCCCGGCTGCGAGCATGGCATCACCTCCAACGAGGCATTTCATCTCGAGTCGTTGCCGGGACGCATCGTCATCGCGGGCGGCGGCTATATCGCCAACGAGTTCGCCGGCATCTTCAACGAGCTCGGCTCGAAGGTGACGCTCGTCCACCGCTCGAACCGCATTTTGCGCGGCTATGACCACCAGATCTGCGATCGACTGTTGCAGATCTCGACAATGAAGGGGATTCGTTTCCTGCTCAACTCGACGATCGAGCGGGTGGTGCGTCGGGCCGACGGCACGCTCGCCGTGCACACGGCGCGCGACGTGCTGGAATGCGACGCGCTGATGTTCGCCACGGGACGCGTGCCGAACACCGACGGGCTGGGGCTGGAAAGCGCCGGTGTGCAGCTCGATGAGCATGGCGCCGTGCGCGTCGACGAATGGAACCGCTCGACCTGCCCGTCCATCTACGCCGTCGGCGACGTCACCAACCGGGTCCAGCTCACGCCCGTGGCGATTCGCGAGGGCCAGGCCTTCGCCGATACCTGCTACGGCAACAAGCCGACCAAGGTGGATTATCGTTGCATACCGTCCGCGGTATTCAGCCATCCGCCGCTCGCCGGCGTGGGCCTGACCGAAGCCGAGGCCCGCAACACGCTCGGTGCGGTCAAGATCTACACGGCCGACTTCCGTCCGATGAAGAACGTGCTGGCCAATCGCAACGAGCGGGCGCTCTACAAGGTGGTGGTGGATGACGCCAGCGGGCGCATCGTCGGCGCACACATGATCGGGCCGGACGCACCGGAAATCCTGCAGGTCATGGCCGTCATCGTGAAGGCGGGCATGACCAAGGCACAACTCGACGAATGTGTGGCCATCCATCCGACCATGGCCGAGGAGCTGGTGCTGCTCAAGTAGGCCTTTGCACCGGCCAGTGCACGGTGAACGCCGCGCCGCCGAGCGGCGATTCCGCGACGCGCGCGTCGCCCCCGTGCCACTCGGCCACGCGCTTGACGATGGCGAGCCCGAGTCCGTAGCCGGACTTGCGTGCATCGCGTGCGCCAAGCTGCACGAACGAGTCGAACACGCGCTGGCGATCCGCTGGCGGGATCCCGGGACCGTCGTCCTCCACATCGAGGCGGTGACAGGCGCCGTCGACGGTGAACGTCACGCGGATCTCCTTGCGCGCATAGCGCGTGGCGTTGTACAGCAGGTTGCGCAGCACGATCTCCATCAGGTGCGCGTCGCAGCTCACCCGGGCGGCGCGCGGGTCGACCTCGCAGCGGATATCGAGACCAGGCGGCGCACCGCGCGCCACGGATTCGGTGAGCGCCGGCAGGATGGCGCGGAAATCGTGTTCGGCGACGTTCAGCGCCATCTCGGCCCGCTCGAGGATGGCGTAATCGAGCGCGGCCGTCACGAAGCCGTCGAGCTCTGCGATGTCGACATTGATGTTGCGCAGGTGCGCGTGCACCGTCTCGCGGTCGGTGGCCGCCTGCGCCATCTCTATTTCGAAGCGCATGCGTGCGAGCGGCGTCTTGATCTCGTGCGCGACGGCGTGCGACATCTCCTTGTGGGAACCGATCAGCCCGTCGATGCGCGCCGCCATGCGGCGAAACGCCTGTGCGAGCCCGTATACCTGCGAGCCGGGCCGTACATCGGCGTCGAAGGTCCAATTGCGGTCTCCGAAACGCACGGTCGCACGCTCGAGGCGGCGCAGATCGCGCGTCAGCGGCCACAGCCAGAGCATGATGACCAGCGCGATCGCAGCGTACAGCAGGAAGGCGAGCAGCCACTCGATGGCGCTGCGCTCGGTGTCGGGCGCCGCGTACCGAAAGGCCAGCACGCGGCCGTCGTCCTCCAGCTCGCGCAGCATCCAAAGGCGGCCATCGGCGCCCGCCAGCGTCGCCGGGTCGCCGCGGCCCAGGCGCGCGAGGGTCTCTTCCCCGGCGATGTCACGCGGCTCGAACAGCTCCAGGTCGATCCCCGTGCGTTCGGCCAGCGTCGCCACGGCCTCGCGCCGTTGCGCCGAGGGCACGGTGCGCAAGTGCTCGGCCAAGACCGCCAGGGCGGCGGCATGACCGCGATCCTGGAACGCGGCTTCGGCGCCTTGACGGCCGTACGTATCCCAGAGCCAGTCCTGCAGCCAGCTTGCAGCGGCGAGTGTCAGGACGATGAGCAGGTACAGCTGGAGGAAATGCCTGACCATGCATTACCAGGCTTCGGGAACGAAGAGGTAGCCGTGCCCCCACACGGTCTTGATCTTCTCCGGATTGCCCGTGTCGCCCAGCTTCTTGCGTAGCTGCGAGATGCGCACGTCGAGGGTGCGATCGAGCCCGTTGTACTCGCGGCGATACAGCCGCTGGTACAGCGTCTCGCGGGACTGGATCTCGCCGGCGTGCGCGGCGAGATACACCAGCAGGTCGAATTCGGTGCTCGACAATGCCACCGGCCGGCCATCGAGCGTCACCGAGCGCGCCGCCGTATTGATGCTGAGCGCACCGAAACGCCATGTTCGTTGCTCCGTCGTCGCGCGCGTGCGGCGCAGCAGCGCCTGGATGCGCGCCACGAGCACCCGCGGCTCCACGGGCTTGATGACGTAGTCGTCGGCACCGAGCTCGAGACCGAGCACATGGTCGATGTCATTGTCGCGCGCGGTGAGGATGAGGATGGGGATGCTGAAGGCGGCACGCAGCTCCCGGCAGACCGCGAAGCCGTCCTTGCCGGGCAGGCCGAGATCGAGAATGACCAGGTCGGCACCCAGCGCGCGGACGCGCTCGACGACCTGCTCGCCGCGATGTTCGACGGCGACTTCGAAGCCGCTGCTCGCGAGGTAACTGCGCACCAGCTCCGCGAGCCTCAGGTCGTCCTCGACGAGCACGATGCATGGGGCGGGCGGGTTGGGTACTGCCATCGGACCGTTCAGTTCAGGATATTCCAGGGTTGACGCCGCTTGCGCCTCAGGCGCAGGGCTTCCTTCACCACGTTGATCGCCTGGGTGGCCAAGACTTCCGCGAGTGCGGGGTCGCGCAGCTGCACGAGCAGGTCCTCGTCGAAGGACAATTCCACGCGGTAGACGCCTTCGGAATAGTCCTCCCAGCAACGGCGCACGTGCGGCTGCCCGACGATGACCAGGCACAGCGATTCGTTCTGCGAGGAGCGCCAGCGCGCCTCGACCACCGTCCGGCACACATCGTCGTCCGCCGCCAGGGTGCAGATGCGCGGGCGCACGTCGAGTTGTATGGAACCCACGCCCGGCGCCGCGATGGCCGCAATGTCCGCCACGACACACAGGCCGAGCACGCCCAGGAGCCGCGCGGCCGACCGGCGGCCGCGCCTAGAGAATCCTGAAAACCAGCCCCGCGAACACAGTGGCCACTCCATGGTCGGATACGATCGGGCTCCTCGCAACAGCCTCATCCAGGTACTCGTAGTGAGCGAAGGCGCTGAAGGTCACGCGCGACGACAGCGGTACAGAGTAACCCAGCTTGAGGAAAGGGTTGAGGGCGGATCCAGGCTCGTACACCCGCTCGATGCCGTAGTAGTACCGGACCAGGGCGGCGCTCTTCCAAGTCATGCCGGCGCTCGCGACCAGGGAACTCTTCGACTGCAGCAGCGGAGCCGCCAGGGCGGCGCGCACCTCGTAGCCGTCGTGCTCGCCGGTGAATTCCCAGAGCGCATTGACCTGCCCCACGAAGCGCCCGTAGCTGAATCCCCACTCGGGACCAACCATGTACGTCGTGCGCCGCTCCTGCCGGACCAGCGCCTGGGCATCGTATTCCATGCCCGCGCGATCCAGGAACGATTGCGGCAAAAGAAGCGTGCCGCCGACTTCCGGGATCAAGATGTTTTGCAGGTCTCTGCTTACGAAGAACACCCGGTCGTAGCCCGGCGCGGCGATCAGGTTGAAAGTGTTGGCCGGGGTCTCGTACAGGGTGAAGCCCAGCTCGAGATTTTCGATGAAGAAGCGCTTTCCGTAGTAGCTGACGTGGGGAATGATCACCAGCGGAATATCGGAGCGTCCGTGCACGGGATTGGTGCGCGTGCCGGCGCCCAGCGATACGCTGAGGTGCAGCTTGCCCACCTCGACGCATTCCGGGGCCGGCGAGCGGCAGTCGGACTGCGCCGCGGCGCCCTGCCACGCGAGGGCGGCGACACAGAATGCGAGCGCACGGCGCAGGCTACGGTGCAAGGTCCTGTACATAGGCACAAATGCAGGCAACGGCCGCGGTGACCGCGGTGCATAAGGAGCCAGACTGATTCTCCCACGGTTGGGCGTCCGGGCGGCAAGCCCTTCTGTTGGGGCTTGGTAGCAATTTGTAACCGCTTCGTACACGAGCCGCGGGAGGGCTGCGCCCACACCCCGGCGCGTGGCAGCCCCTTTGCCTGAGGCGCCCTGCCCGGATCCCCGGCTCGCCACGCGCTCGCCGGGTCCAGGATGAATCCGCACTACGGCTTTACCTCATAAGAAGGTATTGGCCAGCGGGACCGTGACCAGCGAGATCAACACGCCCACGCCGAGCACGAGATTGGCCAGGTGCGGCTCGAGGTCGTGCTGGGCCGCCACGATGGCGGCCGTGATCATGGGCGCCATGGCCGCCTCCAGCACGGCCACGGCGAGCACTGGCGGAGCGATGCCCAACGCCAGGGCGGTGCCATAGACGATCGCCGGCGCGAGGAGCAGCTTCCATGCCAGCCCCAATGAAGCCGCCGACCACTGGCCTTCCCCCGGTAGCAGACGGAACTGCAGACCCACCGAGAACAATGCGATGGGCGCCAGCGTGGAGCCCAGGCGCGCAAGGATGTCCTCGGCGACGGCGGGCCAGCCGCCCAGGGTGCCGACCGTGATGCCGCCCAGGAATGCCAGGAACGGGGGGAACACGGCGATCCGACGCAGGATCGCCGCCGGTTGCACGCTGCCGCCCGAGTAAACGGCTGCCACCGTGGTGCCTCCCACCGCCAGCGCGATGAAGCATCCGGCCTGATCGGCGATGAGCGCCAGCTGCAGGCCCTCCTGCCCGCGCAGGGCCTCGATCATGGGAAAGCCCACGAAGGCGGTGTTGCCGAGCCCACCCATGAGCGTGAGCGCACCGATGCGTCGACGCGACCAGCCCAGCAGTCGGCCGACGAGCTCGAAAAAAGCCCACGCGCCGAGGAACACCAGCCACATGGCTGCGGCCAGGAACCATAGGTCGAAATCGAAGCGCACGTTCGGGATGAGCTGCAGGATGAGCGACGTGAGCGCGATGTTGAGCACCCACCAGTTCAGGTGCTGAGCAAGCGCTGCTGGCGGATTGCCGACGCGCGCCACCAGCATGCCGAGCACGAGGCAGCTCACGAGCAAGGGAAGTGCATTCATCGTCTGGTCTGGCGTGAACGTCGCACGCGCGGTTTTCGTGAACGAAAAAAGGCTCAAGTGTACGAAATCGGGGCACGAAAATCCGTCGCGATGTCTGTCATCGGGCGACGCTCGGCAGGCCGACGATTACAGCGCTGTGCGCAGTCGGCACGTTGCGGACCGATCCAAATGGGCGCGGACCCGGCGCCAGACCTCGCGCGTTCCTGGCGCGCATTTCGCGCTTATTCCTTCGCGCTACGGCGCGCCCCGAACATTCCATCGCGAGGACAGCACGATGACTTTGGCAATTTTCGAGGAGAAGGGCACACCGCTCGAGAATCAAGGGTTCACGTGGCGCGAGCTCGTACAAAAACCCATCAGCAAGCTGGATGACGATGCGTTCACGCGCGTGCGTGTCATCCTGATGAACGGCATCGAGAACGAGGCGCTGCGCTTCGGCCATCTCATATCGAGATTCAACGGCAGCTTACGCGTGCCGCTGGCGCAGGTCCGGCGCGTCGAGCAACACCAGGCCACCATGGTCAACTGGCTGCTGGGCGCGGATCACTCGCCGCTCGAAACGACGATCGCCTACGAGCAGGTTGCCATCGAGGTGACCGCCGCCGTTGCGCGCCGTGAGCCCGACGAGTACCTGGCGCAGATTTATCGCTTCGGTCTGCTCGAGGATTTCGACCACATGCATCGCTATTCGGCGTTGCTCGATCGCCTGGAAGGCAAGGACGCCAACAACATCCTGCAAAGCTACACCGACATCCTGCCGGGTCGGCCGACCATGGTGGAGCATCGCGCACCGGAGGACGACTTGCGCCGGCCGTTCGATCGCGCCACCGCAGACCCGCTCAGCAAGCTGCATGCGCTCACGATCACCTCGGCCGAGTACCAGACGCACGATTACTACATGAACATCGGGCCGCTGTTCGCCGATCCCCTCGCCCGTCAGCTCTATGCCGAGATCGCCTCGATCGAGGAGCAGCACGTCACCCAGTACGAGTCGCTGCTCGACCCGTCGCAGACCGCGCTCGAGCAATGGCTGCTGCATGAGGCCAACGAGGCGTATTGCTACTACGGCTGCGTACAGCAGGAATCCAACCCACGCATCCGGGCCATCTGGGAGCGCATGCTCGACTACGAGCTGGGACATTTCCAGACGGTGCTTGGGCTGTTCAAGGACATCGAGCGTCGCGATCCGCAGGAAGTGCTGTCCGAGAGGCTGCCGGATCCTTTCCCGTTCGAGAGCAATCGGGAGTTCGTCCGCAATGTGCTGGCAAACGAAGTCGACCTGCGTGCCGACGGCACCGAGATCGTGCCGCTCGACAAGGAATCGCCGGCATCGATCGCCTATCGACGCCGCATGAACGCTGAGGGTTCGCCGAGCGAGATCGTCGCGGCGGACTATCACTGGCGACCGGGCACCGAGCTCAGCAAGAAGGTCGTCAATCTCTGACAGTCGCAGGCCTCGTTGATTTCTCGCGGGGCCGCTCAGCATTGTTTAGACAACGTCTTGGAGCGCACCATGGAACCATCGACCCAAGTGAGCATGAAGAACCGCACCGGATTGCAAATGTCGCCCGTGCAAAGCAAGGAGATGCTGGAAACCGTCGAAGGCATCGAAGGCTTGCCGAATCCGCCGGAGGGCACCGGCACAGCCATGGCCGAGATGCGTCTCGAGTACATCAACGAGGCCGACCCCCTGGGGACCGTCCCGGCGCCGGCCTCGGCGAAAGGCATGGTCAAGACGGGCGCGAAAATGCTGACGGGCAATCGCCCGCAGGTGTTCATGGACAAGCTCGCTGAGCGCTGCGCCTTCGAGCGGGGCGGAACGCGCCTGTACGATGGACTGTTGACGAAGTTCCGTGCCAGGCATGACGGCGGAACCGCCAAGCCGCGCAAAGGGAATGCCACGGAAGCCATCTCGCAGACACGGCTGGTCGAGATCCGTGACCAGGAAATGCAGCATTTTCAGCTGCTGGCAGACTGCATCGAGCAGATGGGCGGGGATCCGACCGCGCAGACACCGAGTGCCGACACCGTGGGCGTGCAGACCATGGGGCTGATCCAGACCATCAGCGATCCGCGCACCACGCTGACCCAGTCGTTGCACGCCGCGCTGGCGGCCGAGCTGATCGACGTCGCCGGTTGGGAGTTGCTGGCGGAACTGGCGGACGGCATGGGGCAGAAAGAAATGGCCAAACGCTTCCGCGAAGCCTTGCAGCACGAAAACGAGCACCTGCGATCCATCCGCAGCTGGTACGAGTCATCGGTGCTTCAGGAAAGCGGCAGCGCGGCGCGCGCCAAGGCCTGATGCGGCCTCGCGAATGAGGGCTGCGCGCCCGTGAGTTTGGGCGCGCAGCCGCGCGAGCTCACTCCTTGGTGAAGTCGCCGGGAACCTCGAATGCCGCGGGGTCCACTCGGTCGTGGCTCACGGACACGAGTTCGTTGGTGACCGTCATCAAGGTCACCGGGCCATTCTTTGGTGCGGCTTCGGCCGGCGCCGATGCCTGCTTCTTGCGGCCGAGCAGGCCACCGATGGCGCCCCCGAAGGCTCCGCCCAGGGCTTCACCCAGCGCACCCGCAGGGGTGGCGTCTGATGCTGAGGTCTGGGCGCGAGCCACCTCGCACTGCGGTCCGCCCACGGACAGGGAGAAGCTGGTCTTCACCGGGTAACCTTCCGCACCGCGCATGCCTTCGGCAAGCGCGCTCCACATGTCGGCGTAGCCGCTGAAGAAGGATTGAGTCCGCTCAGCGAAGTCGCGCGACGCGGCCGCGTCGAAGCCGAGCTTCTCTGCGTAGGCCTGCTCGTATGCCCGTGCCTCCCGGGCGCCGTCGAATTGCGGCGCCAGCCATTGATCCAGCGTCAACCCGAACTCACACACCTGCCCGGTCTGTCTGTCGGTGCACGACTGCGTCGCCTTGATGGTGACGCGTTCGGCGCGGAACCCGGCGATCTCGGCGGTTTCGCCGCGCTGCACGTCGGTCCGGGCCTCGGACCATTCGCATTGGGACTCGTCCACGCCGGACGCCGCCTGGCGCTGCTGCGCCTGCCCGGCCTGCATTTGTTCCATGGCCTCTTCCATCAATGCCCGCTGCTCCTGGACGGTGGTTTCCCGGTAAGTCTTCTTGCCGAGATCGAGGTAGTAAATGCGATCCTGGTCGAGGCGCACGATTTCCGCCGTCGAGCTGCCATTACGGGCCAGCATGCGCAGCATACGGGACTGCATCTGTAGATCGCTCTGGGTGCGTGCCCGATCTCCGGCGATGCGGGTGACCGTGGTGCCGGTCATATTGGCCACGGACATCAAGCCGGTGCCCTCGATGGACATCTTATGTTCCAGCGTGACGTCCGCGAGCGCCGCCGGGGCGCCACAGGCGCAGCTCAACAGGGTGCAGGCGACGGCTCGGGTCAATGGACGGCTCATGCTTTACTTCTCCGATTGTGTTTTATGTTCAGCCGGGAGGAGCGCGCGGCGCTTTCGGCTCGCGGTAACGGTCCGATAGTAGCAGCGCCTCGGCGTCGCCGGGAGCTGTCCGTTGGTACCGGCGCAGCAGCCGGCACAGCTCGTCGCGATGTTCGGCGGCAAAGGCGCGCGCCTCGCGCTCGTAGACGTTGAGCCAGTAACCGTGGCGGGCGCACTCCACGCAGTAGCGCCACCGGGTCAGCCGGCGCGGCTGCCATTGGCGCAGCACGTGGAAGTACTCGTGCAGCACCAGCTCCGGATCGCCCCAGAAGGCCTCGGCGGAGATGGCCAGGAAAATGCGGCCGGGACGCGTGGTGGCGGTGGCGCCGAGATGCAAACGCGCGTACCAGGAATTCTCCACCACCTTCACGTGATCGACGGGCTCGCCAAACACCCGCTCGAGCGCGAGCGCCATCGCCCTTGGGATGGTGACCGGTGTGCCTGGCCGCATGGCGACGACACTAAGCCCTGCGCGGTGCCGGCGCCAGCGTCGGAAACCGGCGGGGATGGCCAGCGACCTGAGGGCATGGAGGAGTGAATTCGGCGTGCGCGACATGTTGCGTCTCTGGGGCGGCCGAGCTGAAAGATCGAGCACGCGGACCGGTTGAGCTCGCCCTGCCGGATGGCATCGCGCGGACGGGCATGGCGGAGCGAGCACCGGGCGGCATGCTCGCGGCGAGGCCGGCGCGCTACGTGCAACCTGGATCGGCGCGTGCCGTCCTAAGGGTGGAACGAATCATTCACGCGCGTCATTGAAAGAACTGGTCATGCAGAATCCATCCGCACTCAAGCTGTCCGACGTACGACCGGATACCGAGTACATCGGCGTCCGCTGCAAGAAGTGTCGCCGCTCGATCTATGTCGCCGAAGCGTATCCACTGGGCGGCAGGACGTTCCGCGCGCCGGCAGAAGCCTCACTGCACTGCGAGCGCTGCGGGCATCGGGATCGGTATCGGCGTGAGGAGTTCGGCCGTTGTTTCACGCCGCCGACGGCGGGCGGGATGTTCTGGCCGTAGCCAGGCGGTCTTACTTGCCGATGCAGAACGTCGAGAAGATCCGTCCCAGCAGATCGTCGGGCGTGAATTCTCCCGTGATCTCTGCGAGGCATTGCTGCGCCTGACGCAGCTCCTCGGCCATCAGCTCACCGGCGCGCCGCTCCCTGAGCTGCCGCTCGGCCTCCTCGATGTGCGCCTTGGCGCGCGCCAGCGCATCCAGGTGGCGACGCCGGGCGGAAATCATGCCGGCCTCGGCGCCGTGATAGCCCATGCATTGCTTCAGATGACTGGTCAACAGATCCATGCCGGCGCCGGTCGCGGCGGACAGGTGGATGCGCGGCGGCTGCGAGTCCTCTATCCGCGCGTCCGCACCGGTGAGGTCGATCTTGTTGTAGATCCAGGTGATCGGCACGGACGCAGGCAGCGAGGCGGTCTCGGCGTGAATGGTTGCGTCGTCCGGACGACGCGTGGCATCGATGACGTAGAGAATGCGATCGGCGCGCGTCATCTCCTGGTGGGCGCGACGGATGCCTTCGGCTTCGACGATGTCCGCTTCGTCGCGCAATCCAGCGGTGTCCGCGACATGCACCGGCATGCCATCGATGTTGATGCGCTCGCGCAGCACGTCGCGCGTCGTGCCCGGAATGTCGGTCACGATGGCCGCGTCATAGCCGGCGAGCCGATTGAGCAGGCTGGACTTGCCGGCGTTCGGGCGGCCGGCGATCACCACGGTCATGCCCTCGCGCAGCAGCGCACCCTGGCGGGCTGTTGCAGTAATCTCGGCGCACAGCTCGAGTGTGCGGGCGAGGCGCGCGTGCAGCGCCTCGTCGGCCAGGAAATCGATTTCCTCCTCGGGAAAATCGATGGCCGCCTCGACGTGCATGCGCGTCTCGGTGAGCGCTTCGGTCAGGGTATGCACTGCGGTCGAG
>QGUO01000070.1 GCA_003242495.1 Pseudomonadota bacterium
GCGGCCGCGTACTCGGCGAGGCTGGCGTATCGGTCCATGTGATCGGCGGTGACGTTCAGGACGGCCGCGGCGGCCACGGCCAGGGATTGCGTGGTCTCCAGCTGAAAGCTGGAGAGCTCGAGCACGTACAGATCGGGCGCCGGTTCTTCCAGCAACTCGAGCGCCGGGCGACCCAGATTGCCACCCGCGAGCACGCGCTGGCCGGCAGCCCGTGCCATCTCGGCGAGCAGGGTGGTCACCGTGCTCTTGCCGTTGGTGCCGGTCACCGCCACCACTGGCGCGCGCGCCTCGCGGGCGAACAGCTCGATATCGCCGACCAGGGGCACGCCACGCGCCGCGGCGGCACGCATGAACGGCTCGCACAGTGAGACGCCGGGCGAGACGACGATTTGCGTGGCCCCGTCGAGCAGGCCCTCGTCGAATCCGCCGAAGCGCGTCTCGACGTGCGGCGCGAGCCGGGCCAGCGCCTCGGCTCCGGGCGGCTCGACACGGCTGTCGGTCACCGCGAACGCCCGCCCGCGGGCCTGCAAGTAGCGCGCGCAGGACAGCCCGGTACGGCCGAGTCCCACGACCACGGTGCGCCCTGCAACGGCGTGCGTACCCCCCGCCGCTGGCGCGGGTGAGTGGATCGGCGGGCGGTGGCCGGCGTGCACGACCATCGTCAGCGCACCTTCAGCGTGGCCAGGCCGACGAGCACCAGGATCACCGAAATGATCCAGAAGCGCACGATGACTTTCGGCTCTGCCCAGCCCTTGAGCTCGAAATGATGATGGATGGGCGCCATGCGGAAGATGCGCTTGCCGGTGAGCTTGAAGGACACCACCTGCAGCATCACCGACACCGTCTCCATGACGAACACGCCTGCCATGACGAACAGCACGATCTCCTGGCGCACGATCACCGCCACGACGCCGAGCGCAGCACCGAGTGCGAGCGCGCCGATGTCACCCATGAACACCTGGGCCGGATAGGTGTTGAACCACAAGAACCCGAGTCCCGCCCCCACCAGCGAGGCGCAGAACACCAGCATCTCGCCGGCGCCGGCGATATAGGGAATCTGCAGGTACTCCGAGAACACCACGTGGCCCGTCACGTAGGCGAACACGCCGAGCGCCCCCGCCACGAACACCGCCGGCATGATGGCGAGCCCGTCGAGCCCGTCGGTGAGATTCACCGCGTTGCTGGACCCGACCAGCACGAAATACGTGAGCAGGATGAACCCGAACGCCCCCAACGGAATTTCCACATGCTTGAAGAACGGCACGAACAGTGCCGTGTCCGCCGGCGAGGTCGCGGTATGCCACAGCGCCAGGGCCGCGCCGAGCGCGGCCACCGACTGCCAGAAATACTTGTAGCGCGCGATCAGCCCGCGGCTGTTGCCCACGATGAGCTTGAGGTAGTCGTCCCAGAAGCCGATCAGGCCGAACGCCAGCGTCACGCCGAGCGCAATCCACACGAATCGATTCGCCAGATCCGCCCACAGCAGCGTGCTCGTGCCCATCGCCACCAGGATCAGCGCGCCGCCCATGGTCGGGGTGCCGGCCTTGAGCAGGTGCGTCTTCGGTCCATCGTCACGCACGCGCTGGCCGATCTGGCGCGCGGTGAGCTTGCGGATCATCCACGGGCCGATCATCAGCGAGATGAGCAGCGCCGAGAGCGCCGCGAGAATGGCGCGCAGCGTGATGTAACCGAATACGCGAAAGCCGGAGTGCCAGTCGCTCAGTAGTTGTGAAAGTTCAACAAGCACGCGTATTGCTCTACGGAGAATCGTTCCTGTCGGCCGGTTGGCGAGTGGCCGCGCCTCGCGGGCCAACGTCCTCGGCCGCCGCGTCGGCAGTACGTCCGAGCGCGGCGGACACCCGCTCGAGACGATTGGCGCGCGACCCCTTGATGAGCACGGCCACACCCGGCTCGAGTGCGCGACGCGCCTCGGCGACGAGTGCGTCGACGCTCTCGTAAGACTGCCCACCCGGGCCGAACGCGGCCACGGCGGCCGGTGAATGCCGGCCGACGGTGAGCAGTCGCTCGATGCCCGCCTGGCGCGCATAACGCCCTACCTCGGCATGCAGCTCGTCGACGCCGGCGCCGAGCTCGAGCATGTCGCCGAGCACCAGCCAGCGTCGGCCGCCCAGACTGGCGAACGCATCCAGGCCGGCCTTGAGCGAGCTCGGATTGGCGTTGTATGAGTCGTCGACGAGGAAGGCGCCGTTGAGCGCCGGCTTGAGCTCCAGTCGACCGGCCACCGCGCGCGCTTCGGCGAGACCCGCCACGATCTGCTCGAGCGAGGCGCCGGCGGCGCTCGCGGCGGCCGCCGCACCGAGCGCATTGCGCAGGTTGTGCAATCCGCCGAGCGCCAGGGTCGCGGGGCGCTTGCCCTCGGGGGCGGCCAGCTCGAACTCGACGTGAAACCCGCTGGCATCGCCTCCCGAACGCACCTTGTGCGCCATGAAATCGGCCGGCTGCTCGAAACCGAAGCTGAGGATGCGTCCGGCGGAGCATGCATCGCGCCACTGTGCGGCGAAAGCGTCGTCGGCATTGATCACGGCGACCCCCTGGGACGGCAGGGCCCTGAACAGCTCGCCCTTGCCGTTCGCCACGCCTTGCAGGTTGCCGAAGCCTTCCAAGTGCGCCGCTCCCGCGTTGGTCACGAGGCCAATGGTCGGCTCGGCGATCTGCGCGAGGTGCGCGATCTCGCCCGGACCGCTTGCGCCCATCTCGACCACGGCCCAGCGGTGGCTCGGACGCAGCTCGAGCAGCGTCAGGGGCACGCCGATGTGATTGTTGAGATTGCCGCGCGTAACCAGGCCCGCACCGCGGCGCGAAAGGATCGCCCCGATGAGCTCCTTGGTCGTGGTCTTGCCGTTGCTCCCAGTCACCGCGATGAGCGGAATGTCGAACTGGCGCCGCCATGCCCGCGCGAAAACGGCGAGCGCCGCGAGGGGATCGGGCGCAACGAGCTGCGGTACATCCACCGGTATCGGCCGCGCGACGAGCGCCCCGGCGGCGCCTTGCCGCGCGGCACTCGCCACGAAGTCGTGCCCGTCGAAATTCGGGCCACGCAGCGCAACGAACAGGGCGCCGGGCTCGAGCTTGCGCGTGTCGGTGCACACCGAGGCAAAGGCCCGGTCCTCGCCCGGCGCCTGGACGCCGGCGATGTGCGCGAATTCGTGCAGACGCCAGGAAATCATGCGTCCGCCCCTCCCTGCGCGCCGGGGCCGCGCCCCTGCAGCACGGTCGCGACGAGTTCGCGGTCGCTGAAAACGCGACGTTCCGTGGCCAGGAGCTGGTAATCCTCGTGGCCCTTGCCGGCGATCAGCACGACGTCGCCGGCGCCCGCGTCGCGCAGCGCCCGTTCGATGGCGGCGGCGCGGTCGCGCTCGATGGACACTCCTTCGAGGCGCTTCATGCCGCTCAGGATGTCAGCCACGATGACGTCGCCGTTCTCGCCGCGGGGATTGTCGTCGGTGACGATCACGAGATCGGCCAGGCGCTCGGCAACCGCCCCCATCAGCGGGCGTTTGCCCGGATCGCGCTCACCGCCGCAGCCGAACACACAGATCAGCCTGCCCGCACTGTGTGCGCGCACCGCCTGCAAGGCCTTCTCGAGCGCATCCGGCGTGTGTGCGTAATCGACCACGACCAGCGGCGCCCCGGGCACGCGGAAGGTCTCCATGCGCCCCGGCGGCGCCTGGCACTCACCGAGCGCAGCCACCGCATCGGCGAGCGGCACGTCCCAGCCCAGCAAGACCGCCAGCACGGCCAGCAGGTTCTCGGCATTGAAATCGCCGACGAAGCGCGAGTACAGCGTCGCCGCTCCCCAGGTGCCGTCGACCTGGATCTCCAGTCCCTCCGGGCGCGCCGTGACCTGCGTCGCGAACAGATGCCGCGTGAGCGGCGAAAGCTGGCGAAACGGCACGGCGGACGACCGGCTGTATGTGGTGACCAGCACATTGCAGGCGATCCGGTTGAGCAGCTGGCGACCGAACGGATCGTCAGCGTTCACGACCGCATGCTTCAGCGCCGGCCAGGTGAACAGACGCGACTTGGCTTCCCCGTACGCCGCGAGGGTGCCGTGATAATCGAGGTGATCGCGGGTCAGGTTGGTGAACACCGCCGTGTCGAAACGCACGCCGTCCACGCGGCGCTGATCGAGCGCATGGGAGGAGACCTCCATGGCGAACGAACGTGCGCCGGCGTCGCGCAGCTCGGCGAGCTGGCGATGCACCGTGATGCAATCCGGCGTGGTGTAGGCAGCCGGCGCGAGTGCGTCGAGACGTCCGACGCCGAGCGTGCCCGCATAGGCTGCCGGCCGCTCGAGCTTCTCGAGCGCGGCGGCAATCAACCAGGCGGTCGTGCTCTTGCCGTTGGTGCCCGTCACGCCCGCGACCGGCACGACCCGCGAGGGCTCGTCGAAGAAACGGTCGGCGATGGTGCCGAGGCGGCACGTGAGCTGCGGCACTTCGATGAGCGCGACGTGTCGTGGCAGGGTCGGCGCCACGACGCCCGGCGCCGGTTCCCAAAGGACCGCCGCGGCCCCGGCCTGCGTCGCCTGGAGCGCATGGTTGATGCCATGCGTGCGTCGTCCGGGCAACGCAACGAACGCGGCGCCCGGGCGCACGGCGCGGCTGTCGGAGGTCAAGTCCGTCACGCCGATCCGCCCGGGCACGGGCGGCACGGGCGCGAGATCCGCGAGCACGGCGCGCAGGTCCCTGGTTGGCGATGTGTCATTGCCGCTGCCCATGGCAGTCCACCCGAATGCCGCGTTCATGGCTGACTCGCCTGCACGAGCGTGGCCGGCGGCAGGCGGTCGAGCCCATCGGGCGGCACACCCAGCAGGCGCAGCGCACCGGCCATCACGGTGGCGAACACCGGCGCGGCGACCTCGCCGCCGTAGAACTGCTTGCCGCTCGGCTCGTCGATCATGACGATGGCGGCCAGACGCGGATTGCTCGCCGGCACCACGCCGCCAAACGTGGAGAAATAACGGTCGGTCGAGTAGCCGCCGGCGCCAGCCTTCCACGCCGTCCCGGTCTTGCCGGCGACGCGATAACCGAACAGCGCGGCACGGTTGCCGGTGCCGTCCTCGGAGACCACGCGCTCCATCATCTCGAGCAACTCGCGCGCGACGCGCGCATCGAGCACCCGCTCGCCGCGCACCGGCCCCTCCACGCGCTCGAGCGTGATCGGCCGGCGGATCCCGCCGGCGCCGAGGATGGCGTAAGCCTGCGCGAGCTGCAGCGGCGTCACCGACAGGTTGTAACCGTAGGAGATCGTCGCCTGGTTGATACGCCGCCACTGTGAATGGTCGTGCAACAGCCCCGCTGATTCGCCCGGAAAGCCGCTGCCGGTGGATTGACCGAAGCCGAAGGCGCGCAGCGTTTCCCACATCTGCCGCGGTGTCAGCTCGAGCGCCATCTTGGCCATGCCGACATTGCTCGACTTGGCCAGCACGGTGGTCAGCGACACCGCGCCCAGATTGTTGCGGTCCGGGATGCGCTTGACGCCCACCTGTACGAATCCCGGCGAGGTGTCGATCACGGAATCTGCGTGGTAGCGCCCCGACGCGATGGCGGCGGCGGCGATGAACGGCTTGATGCTCGAGCCGGGCTCGAAAATGTCGGTCACGGCGCGGTTGCGATAGCGCGCCGGGGACACATCGTCGCGGTCGTTCGGGTTGTAAGCCGGCTGGTTCGCCATCGCGAGCACTTCGCCCGTGTCGATGTCGATCACCACGATGGTGCCCGCCTTCGCGCCGTGCTCCTGCACCGCCGCCTTCAGCTCACGGTAGGCCAGGTACTGGATGCGCAGGTCGATGCTGGTCACGAGCTCCGTGCCGGGACGCGGCGCACGAATGCTCTCGATGTCCTCGACGGTACGCCCGTAGCGATCCTGAATGATGCGCTTCGCGCCGGGCTCGGCGCCGAGCCAATGGTCGTAGGCGAGCTCGAGCCCCTCCTGCCCGATGTCCTCGTAGCGCTTGGTAAAGCCGAGTAAATGACCGGTCACCTCGCCCGAAGGATAAAAGCGGCGGTACTCGCGCTCGAGATGCACGCCGGGAATCTTGAGCGCCGCCACCTGTGCCGCATCGCTCGGGCGCATGTGGCGCACGAGATAGATGAACTTGCGATCCAGGTTGCTGGTGATGTACTGGGTGAGCCAGTTCGCGTCGCGGTTGAGCGCCTCGGCCAGGCGCGGAATCTGATCGGCGGCGCGCATGAGCTCCGGCGGCGAGGCCCAGACGCTGTCCACCGGCATGCTGGCGGCGAGCGGCTCACCGTTGCGGTCATAAATGTTGCCGCGATTGGCCGAGAGCTTCGCCACGCGCGTGAAGCGCGCGTCGCCCTGGCCCTCGAGGAAGCCATCGTCGAGCACCTGCAGGTCCACCGCCCGCGCGACGAGCACGACCGCGACCGCAAGCAGCAGCACGAGCACGAAACGCAGCCGCGCGCGATACTGCTCCAGGGAAAACGCTCTGTGGTCGGGACGCATCATTATTGAGTAACGATCAGGACCTCGTCCGGCCGTGGAACCACCATCTTCAAATCGGCACGCGCCTTCTGCTCGACGCGGCCGTGCATGGCCATCGCGCTCTGCTCGAGCTTGAGCTGCCCCCAGGCGATGTCGAGCCGATCGCGCTCGGCATGCAGCGCCTGAAGCTGAATGAACAGGCTGCGCGTCTGGTGCTTGCTCCAGACGACGGCCACGCCCGACAGCGCCAGCAGCGCCCACAACAACAGCATCGATACCCGTCCAACGGAACTCATGCCGCAAGCCTCTCCGCCACGCGCATCACCGCGCTGCGCGCTCGCGGGTTGCGCTGCACCTCCTGCACCGTGGGATGCACTGCGCGGCCGATGCGACGCAGCTTCGCACGCGCCTCGGCTGGCACCTCGGGCAGGCCCGCATACACCGGATCGTCCTGCGAGTGGCGCTGGATGAAGCGCTTGACCAGTCCATCCTCCAGGGAGTGGAAACTGATCACGCACAAGCGTCCGCCGGGCGCCAGCACCGTCAGACTCGCGGCGAGCGCCGCTTCGATCTCGGCGAGCTCGTCGTTGACCAGGATGCGAATCGCCTGGAACGTGCGGGTCGCCGGGTGCTTGCCCGGCTCACGGGTCGGCACGGCTGCGGCCACCACCGCCGCGAGATCGAGCGTGCGCTCGAAGGGCGCCGTGCGCCGACGCTCGACGATGGCGCGGGCGATGCGCTTCGCGAAGCGCTCTTCGCCATACTCGCGAATCACGCGCGCGATCTCCCGCTCGCCGGCGCGCGCCAGCCACTGCGCCGCCGTGACGCCGGCCCGGTTGTCCATGCGCATGTCGAGCGGACCGTCGTGCACGAAGCTGAAGCCGCGCGCAGGATCCTCGAGCTGCGGAGAGGACACGCCCAGATCGAGCAACACCCCGTCGAACCTTTCAATAAGACCCACCTGCGCGGCGACCTGCGCCAGACGCGAAAAAGCTTCGTTCACCAGAATCAATCGTTCATCGGAAGCAAACCGCTCACGCCCGGCGGCAATGGCCGCCGGGTCGCGATCCATTGCCACGACCCTGCCCGCCGGGCCGACGCGTTCGAGCATCGCGCCCGTGTGTCCGCCACGGCCGAAGGTCGCATCGAGATAGCGGCCTCCCGGGCGGACATCGAGTGCCTCCAGCGCTTCGGCAAGAAGCACCGGCATGTGTTCCTGCATCGCGCCCTCCGCCTGCTACAGGGACAGCGATTCGAGTTCCGGCGGCAATGTCTCGACGGTCTCGTCCGCCTTGAGCCACTGCTCGCGGCACTCGTTCCAGTGCGCCTCGTCCCAGAGCTCGAAGCGGTTGCCCTGCCCGATCAGCATCGCCGAACGGGTGAGCAGGGCGTATTCGCGCAGGGAAGGCGGAATCAGCACTCGCCCGTGCGAGTCGAGATCGAGGTCGGTGGCATGGCCGATCATGAGACGCTGCAGCCGGCGGGCCACGGGATTGAGCGTCGGCAGACGCCGCAACTTCAACTCGATTTCTTCCCATTCAGGCAGCGGGTAGATCAGCAAACAGCGATCGGAGCGATCCACGGTCGCGATGAGCTGGCCGTTCGAGCGCTCCAGGATGCGCTCGCGATAGCGGGTCGGCATGGCCAGCCGCCCCTTCGCATCGAGCGTCACCTTGTTTGCACCGCGGAACATGCCGGCTCTCGTCTGCCCGTTGCTGCCGAGTGGCGGAGTTTGGGGCGGCTATGCCCCTTCTCCCCATTCAATCCCACTTTTTCCCACCTTGTTGCACTATAGGGAGCGAGGAAGCCGCAAGTCAAAAAAATTTCCGAGATTTCCTGTTTGGCGACAGTCACTTAGCCCTCCGCCGGAAAGCCGCCGAAACGCCTTCGGAAGCGCTTCGATTCAAATCAGAGGCTTAAGCAACTTTCTTTATGTAGTAGCGCAGGCGACTCCTCGTCGCTCCCGGCAAGCCTCGCGAGCCACGAAGGCAGCCTGCGCGCAAAGCAGCGCACCAGGAGGGCGCGAATGTGACGTTGGACGGATGGATTCTGGCGAAGAGGAGGCGGGCCGCAGGGAAGGTTTGACTATATGAACCGACCGCCTCGTACAGAATTTCCCTACATCACGCTTAACTAAAACTAAATGATATCTCACGGGCGCCCAGGACGCTCGTCATCCGCTTTCATCCGCGACACGTCCGCCACGCAGGGAATATGGACCCCGGAATTGGTCGCAGGCAGGCGGGTTGAGGTCGAGAGAGCTGACTACGGAGTGGATCGACTCTCTCAGGGACGCGCGCCGCATGGGCGGCGCGCCCGGAGGCACCGGGGCCAGCGATTCATCAGCGGGGGCTCGGGACAGGGCAGGCAGCCGCCGTTCCGCGGAAACGCCCCGGCGGTACGGGCAGGAGCAGCCAAGGCGAACCGGACCCACCCCGGCGTGACCGCGTCGGGCTGGGGAGCTGCTGTCTGAGGGAAACCGACGTTCCGCAAAGACGCTCCGGCATGCGGTGCCGGAGGGCCCGGCGTCGCCGCCATCACCTATAAGAATATGGAGTCAGCCGATAAGCCGGGTTCTGTCGAGGACAACCATTCATCTGGGGTACACGTCACCGCGTACCTCGAGCGACCTACCCGGGAGTCACGTGCGGGCCGCACGCGCAAACGGTCCGAAGACCGCCGCTCGCTCCCCTATTTGGTCTTGCTCCAGGCGGGGTTTGCCGTGCCGCCGAGTGTTACCACCGGCGCGGTGCGCTCTTACCGCACCCTTTCACCCTTACCTCCCCCGAAGGGGGTTAGGCGGTCTGCTCTCTGTTGCACTTTCCGTAGGCTCACGCCTCCCAGGTGTTACCTGGCGCCTTGCCCTATGGAGCCCGGACTTTCCTCCACGCGAGACGCGCAGCGGTTGTCTGGCCGACTCCGGCGTTTATAGTGGGGGCTCGCCGTCCGCAGCGCAAGCGTCGGACCGCCGCGCGACCTCACTTGCGCGCCCATTCGACTGCCCGTTCGTAAAGCTCGCCGCGGCGGGCGCCGGTCAGGCGCGCGGTGAGCTTGGCCGCCTGCGCCGGAGGCAGCTCCTCGAGCAGGATGCGCAGCATGCGCTCGGCATCGCCCCCGACGGTGCGCTGCGTCTCGGGAGACTCGCCCTCCACGACCACGACGATTTCGCCGCGTGACATGTCGCTGTCCTGCCCGGCCCGCTCGGCGAGGGCGCCGAGCGTATCGGTATAGGTGGTCTCGAAGCGCTTGGTGAGCTCGCGACTCACGGACGCCCGACGCGCGGCGCCGAATGCCGCGGCCATGTCGACCAGTGCCTCGGCAAGCCGATGGGGCGCTTCGTAAAAGACCAGGGTGCGCGGCTCGGCCTTCAGTTCCTGCAGGCGCGCCCGGCGCGCAGCCGCCTTGGCCGGCAGAAATCCCTCGAACGCGAACCGATCCGTCGGCAAGCCGGCGACCGACACGGCGGCGACCGCCGCGCAAGGCCCGGGAACGGCGACCACCGGGATGCCCGCCGCGCGCGCTGCCGCGACCAGGGCGAACCCCGGATCGCTGATCAAGGGCGTCCCCGCATCCGAGACCAGCGCGAGCGATTCCCCCCCTGCCAGCCGCTCGACGAGCTCCCCCACCTTGCGAGCGTCCGTGTGCTCATGCATCGAGGTGAGCGCTGTGTTCAGCCCGCAGTGCTGCAGCAACTGGCGCGTATGGCGCGTGTCCTCCGCGGCGATCAAATCGACGGCGCCCAACACCTCGCGCGCCCGCGGACTGAGGTCGCCGAGATTGCCGATGGGCGTGGCGACCACGTAGAGCACACCGGGGGAAGACTGCGGCGAACTGGACACTGGAGCATCTGCGAGAGGCCTGCGCGCAGTATCCGGGACTCGCGCCGGGCCGCCAAGCCCCACGGAACTTCCTCCCGCGGCGTCGGGGTCCGCCCGCGGTCCGGCCTGCTATCCTTCGCCCTCCTGGAGGAGGCCTTCGGAACCGAGATGCATTCATTGTGGAATCTGCCGCGACGTTGGCTGGCCGCCGTCCTGATCGCCTGCGCACTGGCCGGCTGCAGCACGGCGGTGACGCCGCCGGAGCGTCCCGGTGCGGGGCGACTGCTCGACCAGGCGGAGAGCCTGTCGCGTGCCGGCGACCATGCAGGGGCTGCCCGCGCCTACGAGTCGCTCGCTGCGCAGTCGCCCGGCGAGCTGCGTGATCGTTTTCTGCTGCGTGCGGCGCGCGAGCACCTGCGCGCCGACGACGCGAGCCAGGCGGCTGCCCTGCTCGAGCGCGTGTCCTCGAGCCTGCCCACGATCGACTACGCGCTGCGCGCCCTGGTGGGAGGCGAGCTGGCCCTGCGCGCGCAACGTCCGCAGCGCGCACTCACCGAGCTCGACCGCGTACCTCAGCCGCTCCCGCGCGAGCACGCCGCGGACCTCCTTGCCCTGCGTGCGCAGGCATTGTTCGCGCTCAATCGCCCCGCCGCCGGCATCACTACCGCGCTCGAGCGCGAGCGGTTCCTGACGACGGCACAGGAATTGCGCGCCAACCGACGCTTGATCTGGGAGGGCCTGCAACGCAGTGCCAGCGGCAATGCCGATTTCACGGCGCCGCCGGGCGCCAGTCCCGTGCTCACGGGATGGCTCGACCTCGGGCGCGCCGCGCTGACCGCCGCACGTAATCCGTTCAACGCGCCCGACGACCTGATGAACTGGCGCAGCCGTTATCCGACGCATCCCGCGAACTCGCTGATCACCCAAGAGGTGCTGCCCGCGCTGGGGGCCGAGCTGGAGTACCCCGGTCAGATCGCGCTGCTGCTGCCGCTTTCGGGACGTCAGCAGGCTGCCGGGATCGCCGTGCGCGACGGCTTTCTCGCGGCCCTGCTGCAACAGGCGGGCAACCGCCGCCCGGTTCTCAAGATATACGACACGGCAGAGCTGGGCGCCCACACGGCCTATCGGCGCGCCATCGCCGACGGTGCGCAGTTCGTCGTCGGGCCGCTCACCAAGGAAGATGTGGCGGCCCTACCCGGAAGCGAACCCACCTCGGTGCCTACGTGTGCGCTCAAACAACTTACCCACCAGA
>QGUO01000071.1 GCA_003242495.1 Pseudomonadota bacterium
GGCCTGGATGGTCTCCATGTAGTACTCGACGGCAACGATGGCATCCGCCAGGCGATCGATCGCGTCCGGCGGCAGCGTCAGGTCGTCGGCGCGCAGGAAATCGGCCAGCGCGCGCTCGATGCCTTCGGTGATCTCCGCCGCGCGCGTCTTGCCGAGCATCACCAGCCCCGCAATGATGCCGCGCACCAGCTGGGGGATTTGATCCGCGCCAGGCGCCTCGCGCGGCTTCTCCACCGACAGCGCCACCGCTTCCTTGATGCGCGCCAGGTTGACGATGCATTCGCGCAGCACCGCCTCGGCCACCTGCCGGAACTCGACGTCCTCCTTCTCGGCGGCCCCGGGCTCCTGGCCGGCCTCGGCCGCGGAGGGCACGATCATGCCGACCAGCTGCTCATCGAGGCTGTCCTCGACCTTGATGAGCGTCGCCGCCATCCGCAGCAACGCGCCTTCGTTGAGCGGCTCGCGCTGCCCGTCTTCCGGGGCGATCATGCGCTGCAGGTCGGCGGTCTCCGCCCCCACCTTGTCGCGCAGCTCGCCCAGGCCGAGCACGCCGAGCGTATCGCCGATCTTCTTCAGCAGGTCGAGCTGCGGCATCAGCTCCTCGATGCGCGTGCCGCCCTGGCGCACGAAAATGTCCAAGGCATCCTTCACGCGGCCCAGGTCCTCCTTGATGGCAGCCGCCACGGTCTTCATCAGCTTGACCGACGGCGCCGAGAGGCTTTCGCGTGCCTGCTCGACTTGATCGTCGACCGGCAACAGCTCGTCCAGGCGGAACGATGCCCGCACCGCGGCGACCCGCGGCCCCGACGTGCGGGTGCGCGCCACGTAATAGAGCAGGTTGTTCATCAACTCGAGCGGCGGCGATTCCGCGTAACGCGCCTCGCCCTGCTCGTACAGACGCCTCATCTCGCGATCGGCATGGCCGAGCAGGCGCTTGACCGAGGCACTGCCTTCGAGGCCGCCCTCGCGCAGGCCTTCGAGCACCGCGCCGACCACCCACCAGAGCTGGAACGCAGCCTGGGTCGTGGCGACCTGCTCGAGCTTCTCGGCCGCGCGCGCCAGGACTTCGAGGTTCTGGTCGACGCGCTCACCTTTGATCCAGCCGAGCAGGCCGAGCTGGTAGCGCGGCCGCAGCTTGCGCGCCCATTGCGCCACGGTGAGCGCGGCCTCGCCGCTGGCGGCGGGCACCGGGTTCGCCTGCTGATCCGAGCTCAGGTTGAGCAGCAGCAGGGTGCCTTCGGAGAGCAGCGCATGACCCCGCACCGCGCGCAGGTCGTTGAGCAGCGGCAGCAGGATGAGCGCCATGTCGCGCCCGCCGCTCAGCACGCGCTCCAGATACGTCGGCAGCTGAACCATGGCGCGCATCAGCGCGTCGAGGCCCTCGGCCAGGTGGCGCCGCTCGGCGAAATTGTCGATCAGGTAGCGCAACACCTGGCCCATTTCCTCGGCCAGCAACGCCGCCCCGTACACCTCCGCAACACGCAACGCGCCGTGCACCGAATGCAGGTGCTCGCCGCACTTGCGCAACAGCGCAAGGTTGTCCTGCTGCTCGCCGAACGTCTCGAGCGCGGCGCGAGCCTCGTTCAGCTCGCTCGTCAGCTCGCGTGCGACGATGTGCAGGGTCTGTGATGAAACCTCACCCATGATTCTGGCGCTTCGACGTCAGCGCAGGCTGCTGACTTTCTTTGGTTCGTTGGCCGGTGCGGCCGCACCGGACGGCTTGACCGCCTCGAGCGCGGCGTCCTGCGGTGCGGCCGATCCGGCGCCGTCGGGCAGCCGGAAGCCGGACACGGACTCGCGCAGCTGCGCGGAGAGCTCGGCGAGCTTGCCCACCGAGTTCGAGGTGGCGGCCGAGTTCTCCGCCGTCTGGGCGCTGATCTCGCGCAGCACGCCCATGTTGCGCGCGATGTCCTGCGCGGCGGAGGCCTGCTGACGCGAGCTCGCGGAGATGTTCTGGACCAGGCTTGCGATCTGGTTCGACACCTGCTCGATCTCCTCGAGTGCGGCGCCGGCGTTCTCGGCGAGCAACGCGCCGCCGACCACGTCGGTGGTGCTGCGCTCCATCGAGACCACGGCCTCGTTGGTGTCGGCCTGAATGGTGCGCACCAGCACTTCGATCTGCTTGGTGGCGTTGGCGGCGCGCTCGGCGAGGCGTTGCACCTCGTCGGCCACCACCGCGAAGCCGCGGCCCGCTTCGCCGGCCATGGACGCCTGGATCGAGGCATTGAGCGCCAGAATGTTGGTCTGCTCGGCGATGTCGTTGATCAGCTCGACGATGTTGCCGATCTCCTGTGAGCTTTCGCCCAGGCGCTTGATGCGCTTGGACGTCTCCTGGATGGTCTCGCGGATGGCGTTCATGCCGTCGATGGTGCGACGCACTGCGTCGCCGCCCTTGTGGGCCACGTCCACCGAATGGCGCGCCACGTCGGCGGCGCGTTCCGCGTTGCCGGACACCTCCTCGGTCGAGCCGGCCATCGCCGCGATCGATTCCGAGGCAAGCGCCACCTGGCGCGACTGGGCGACCGAGGCCTTGGCCAGATGGCCCACCGAGGCCAGGGTCTGCTTGGCGGACGCGTCGAGCGTGATGGCCGTGTCGTTGATGGTCGCGACCAGCTCGCGCAGCGCCTCGATGGCGTAGTTGATCGAGTCGGCGATGGCGCCGGTGATGTCCTCGGTCACCGTGGCCTGCACCGTCAGGTCACCGTCGGCCAGGCTCGACAGCTCGTCGAGCAGCCTGAGAATGGCCTCCTGGTTGCGCTCGGTGCGGCTGACCTGCAGCTCCATGGCCTTGCGGACGTCGCGGCCCATGGCATAGAGCACCACCAGCAGGATGAGCGAAAGCGCGGCGATGCCGAGCAATGCCAGCGGCAACAGGCTGCCGCCGAGCGCGCCCACCGGGCCGCGGCCGAGACCGAGCCGGCTCTCGTAACGCGAATAGAGCTGGTCGGCGCTTCCTGCAAGCCCGACGGCGGCCTCGTGCGCGGCGCGCACGCGGTCCGCGGAGGTGATGGCGGTGCGCACCTGCTCGCTGAGCTTGGTGTACAGCGCGTTCACCGCACGCAAACGTCCCTCGGCCGGCGTGCCCACGGCGCGCGGCACGCCGAGCCCCGAGTCCTCGCCACCCAGGCCACCGACCACCTGTCCCATGTAGTCGATGCCGTCGGCAAGACGTCGCGCGATGAGCTGCGCATCACCGATTCCGCCGGCGAGCGCCTGCATGTCCTGCTCGAGGCGCAGGCCGGTCACTTCGAACCGCTCCAGGTGACGCGCCATGGCCTCCACGCCCTGCGGCCCGAGGTTGCTGGCGACGTTGCCGAGCGCCTGCAGCAACTGCGGCACGACCGTCCGCACGTCGGCGGCCGCCTGGTGGATCCCCAGCATGGCCTCGCGCGCGCTCAGCACCGCCTGCGTGTGCTTGAGCAGATCGGCCGACGCCTCCAGGCCCTGCAGCTCGCCGGCCAGCGCCTTGGCGAGTTCCCCGTAACGCGCCTGCGACTGCGTCAGCGCGTCGAACCCGGCGGCGTTGCCCGACAGGGCGCTGGCGGCCTGCGTGGGCATCTTTTGCGCCAGCGCGACGAGCTGGGTGATGCGGCGTTCGTCCTCGACACCACGGCCGGGCTGCGCCCCCTCCAGGAAGAACAAGACGGCCGCGCCGAGCAGGCAGACGAGCGCGATGCCTGTCAACAAGGGCAGTAGCCTGATGCCGTACACCTTGGGTTTGTCGGCCATCTCAGTGTCCCTGTCGCAGATTCGATGAATGGATGGGGGGATGTCGCAACATGGTCATGTCCGCCGCACGGGCAGGTCCTCGCCACCGCGGCCGGGCGCTCATGCCGCGGCCTGCAGGAATTCCGAGCTCTCCAGCAGCGTGCGCAGGCTGAAGACCGGCCAGGTTTCCGCGCCGCGACGAAATGCGCCGGCGAGATAACGCTCGCAGCGCACGATGGTCGGCGGCACGGTCGGCGAGAATTCCGCATCGGCGAAGCGCCGGAATCCCAGCACTTCGTCGACCAGCAGACCCGCCGGTATTTCCCGGTGGTTGACCACCAGGACGCGAGCGCTGCGTCCGGCGGCCGTCTCGCCGCCGCCGAGGAAGGCGCGCAGGTCGACGACCGGCAGCAATTGGCCGCGCACGTTGGCGAGGCCGCGGATCCAGGAACGTGCGCCCGGCACGCGAGTGAGGATGGGCGGCACGCCGAGGACCTCGCGCGTCTCTTCGCGCGCCACCAGGAAGCTTTCGCTGCTCAGGCGGAAGGCGACGCCCACCCACTCGCGCTCGTTGGCATCGCGCCCCTGCCCGGTCTGCGCCACGCGGCTGCGGCGCTCGAGCTCGAGCAGCAGTTCGAACGGCCTGTCGCGCAGCGATTTGAGGCTCGGGGTGCTGTCGGTCATCGTCGTGTCAACCGGCCAGCGTGGCTTGCGCCTTGGCGACCAGTTTTTCCACGGGCACCGGCTTCACCAGGTAATCGACGGCGCCCTGGCGCATGCCCCAGATGCGATCGGTTTCCTGGTCCTTGGACGTGACCATGATGATCGGAATGGACTTGGTGTCCGGGTCGGCGGCGAGCTTGCGCGTCGCCTGAAAACCGTTCACGCCCGGCATCACCACGTCCATGAAGATGAGGTCGGGCTTCATTTCCTTCGCCAGGCGGATCGCCTCTGCGCCGTCGCCGGCCGAAGCCGTCTGGTAGCCATGGCGCTCGAGCGCCTTCTGCATCACGTGCACTTCCGTAGGCGAGTCGTCGACTATGAGGATGAGGGCCATACCTTGCTCCACCGCACCGTGTTCGACCGTTTCTCGATCAGTTATCCGTCTTTCCGTTGCGAGCCGCACCGCCGGTGACCGCTCAGCGGTCCATGCCGACGTGCGTCTCGATGGCGTTCAACAGCTCGTCCTTGGTGAACGGCTTGGTCAGGTAATGCTCCGAGCCGACGATGCGACCGCGCGCTCGGTCGAACAGTCCGTCCTTGCTCGACAGCATGATCACCGGGATCGAGCGGAAAACCTTGTTGTGTTTGATGAGCGAGCAGGTCTGGTAGCCGTCGAGCCGCGGCATCATGATGTCGACGAACACGATGTCGGGCTGGTGATCGGCGATCTTGGACAGTGCGTCGAAGCCGTCGACCGCGGTGTAGACCTCGCAACCCTCCTTCGACAGGAGCGTCTCGGCGGTGCGTCGAATGGTCTTGCTGTCGTCAATGACCAGGACCTTCAGCCCTGCCAGTCGGGCCTTCTCGCTACTTGCAACGTTCTCCATCGGCTACCTCGCAGGCACGCCCCGTTCATGCATTCGCCGAGTACGCAATTGATGTGCTTAGGTCGGCTGGTCGCCGACACCGGGCGACGCTCCGGGGTTTTAACATATTGGTTTGTGGCCCGCCATTGGCCACACTTCTATAGTATGAAGCCTGTCACATGGTGCATTTCGCGCCGTGATCCGTGTCGCAAGGTTCTCGCATGACCACCCCCAATCGACCTCCGATCCGCCTCGTCGTCGTCATGGACCCCATCGCGTCCATCAAGCCGGCCAAGGACACCACCCTTGCCATGCTGCTCGCCGCGCAGCGGCGCGGCTGGGAACTATGGTACGCGGAACAGCAGGACTTGTGTCTGCGCGATGGCATGGCGTACGCGCGTCTGCGCCCCCTCGCGGTGCGCGACTCGGCACACGACTGGTTCGAGCTCGGCGAGCCGAAGGTGGCGCCGCTCGGCGAGCAGGACGTCGTGCTGATGCGCAAGGATCCGCCCTTCGACATGGAATACATCTATACCACCTACATCCTGGAGCGTGCCGAGCTCGCCGGCGCGCTGGTGGTGAACCGGCCGCAGGGCCTCAGGGACATGAACGAGAAGGTGTACACGGCATGGTTCCCCCAGTGCTGCGCGCCGACCCTGATCACCCGCGACATGGCCGACATGCACGCCTTCCTGCACGAGCATCTGCGCATCGTGTGCAAGCCGCTCCATGGCATGGGCGGGCGTTCGATCTTCGTGGTCGACCGGGGTGACAAGAACACGAATGTGGTGTTCGAAACCCTGACCGAGTACGGCACCCGCTACGCCATCGTGCAGAAATACCTGCCGGACATCGTGACGACGGGGGACTCGCGCATCCTGGTGATCGATGGCGAGCCGGCGCCTTACGCGCTCGCCCGCATTCCTTCGGCCAGCGACAATCGCGGCAACCTCGCCGCGGGCGCGCGCGGCGAAGGTCGCGAGCTCACTGACCGCGATCGCTGGCTGGTCGGGCAGATCGGACCGACGCTGCGCGAACGCGGCATGCTGTTCGTGGGCCTGGACGTGATCGGCGGCTACGTGACCGAAATCAACGTCACCAGTCCGACGGGCGTGCGCGAGCTCGACAAGCAGTTCGGCACGGAGATCGCCGGCCTGTTGATGGACGCGATCGAGAAGCGGCTGTAGCCGGCGCGCAGGCTTGCAGGGCCGGAACCGCCGGAGCAGAGCTCCGGCACCCCGCGGGGAGCCGTCGCCGCCCGGAGGCCATCGGCTGCGCACCGGGCGGCGCGTCCCGGCGCCGCGATGAGGCGACGGTTTCCGCCTCAGGTCGCGCGGATGGCGGATACCCGCCCGGCGTACATGAAGCGATAAGATCCATCGCACGGTTTCCGGTGATGCGCCTGTGATATAGAAGCCGCCGTGAACGCTTCCGCCGAACCGCTGCCCCTGCCCGAGGACCTCGCAGAGGGCGATGCACCGGTCAAGGACCGGATGACGACGACGCTGTTCCTGGCGGCGTTGTTTCACGGCATCGTGATCCTCGGCATCACCTTCGCAGCGCCCAGCCTGCGCCAGCCGAGCACCCCGACGCTCGAGGTGCTGCTGCTGACCCACGAGGACACCCGCGCGGCGGACAATCCAAACGCGCAGTACCTTGCGCAGCGCAGCCAGCAAGGTGCGGGCACTACCGAGGAGCGGGTGCGGCCGGCCAACCCGGCTTCCTCTCTGCTCACGGCACGGCAGGCCGGCGAGGCCGACGGCAACGGCAGCGAATACCAGCAGGCCGTCGACGGCGAGCGCGCCTCGGAGCTGCTCACCAGCCGCGACGCCGGCAGCGAGGTCTTGCCGCGCAGTGGCGAGACCCGGCCGGCGCGCGACGCGCAGACGCCACTCGCGCTCGCCGCCACGCCGCCGAGCCCCATCGCGACCAACACACCCGACGAGACACTGCGCCTGCGCGGCCGGCGCCCCGACGGGCAGGTCGACATCGTGCCGAACACGCGCGAGTCGGCCGTGGCGCCCTACCTGGACGCCTGGCGACGCAAGGTCGAGCGCCTCGGCACCCTCAACTTCCCGGAGGCCCTGCGTCACACCCCGCACACCGGCAACCCCGTGCTCGAGGTCGCCTTGCGCGCCGATGGCAGCCTCGGGGAGGTCGTGGTGCGCCGCTCGAGCGGCCGCAAGGAATTCGACCAGGCGGCGCTGTCCATCCTGCGCCTCGCCTCGCCCTTCGATCCCTTCCCGGCCGAGCTGCGCCAGCAATACGAGGAATTGCGCTTCGCCTACGAATGGCAGTTTTTGGCGCAGTGACTCGCGTAACGAAACGACCGGGGCGGCCGCTCGCCCGCCAGCCGGCCATGCACCACACGGAAGGGCGCCCTGCAGGAAAAGCGCCGACCGGCCCCACACCGCCCCTCGTCATCTCTTGCAAACGGGGAATGCATCTTGCGCAAAGTGCTTGAGTACGCCCCGACGGGATCGGATACTTGCGCCACCATGCCCACCGGAGACTATCTGACCAACACGTTCCTCGTCGCCATGCCGACGATGACGGACGCGAATTTCGCCCAGACCGTCACGTACATCTGGGAACACAACGCCGAAGGCGCGCTCGGCATCGTGATCAATCGCCCGTTGCAGATGAAGCTCGCCGACGTGTTCGAGCAGCTCAAGATGCCCACGCCCCCGGGGGCGCTCGGCAGCCAGCCGGTGCTTCAGGGCGGGCCGGTGCAGACCGACCGCGGTTTCGTCGTGCATCGCGCCGGCACGCAGTGGGAGCACACCCGGCAGGTCTCGGCGAATTTGCAGGTCACCACCTCGCCCGACATCCTCGCCGCCATGTCCCGCGGCCAGGGGCCGGACACCGCCATCGTCGCCCTCGGCTACGCCGGGTGGGGCGCCGGGCAGCTCGAGAGCGAGCTCGCCCAGAACGCCTGGCTGACGGTGCCCTGCGACGAGCGCGTCCTGTTTGACATTCCCTTCGCGGAGCGTTGGCACGCGGCGGGTCGGCTGCTCGGCATCGACCTGACCACCATCAGCGCCCAGGTAGGGCACGCCTGACAGCGCGTCTCGACATGGCGGGGACCCGCGACCCGTGAGCGCCCCCGGCCCCCAGCTCTTCCTCGCCTTCGACTACGGCACCCGACGCCTGGGTGTCGCCAGCGGCGATACCCTGACGCGCACCGCGCGGGCCCTGACGACCCTCGACATGACGGCCGGCCCGCCGTGGCCGGACATCGCCGCGCTGGTGGCGGAATACCGCCCCGCGCAGCTGGTCGTCGGCGTGCCCTATAATATGGACGGCTCGCCGACCCGGCTGACGTCCGCCGCACGCAAGTTCGCCCGCGAACTGAGTCTCCGTCACGGCCTGCAGGTGGCGCTCGTCGACGAGCGCCAAAGCTCGCAGGAAGCGGAGGCGCAGCTGCGCGAAGCGCGCCGGCAAGGCGTCAAGCGGCGGCGCGTCACGCATGCGGACGTGGACATGGCCGCCGCGAAAGTCCTGCTGGAGCGCTGGCTCGAGACGCCGCAGGCAGCCGAGATCATCCACCCGGGCCGTCATTGACAGAGAGGAACCACAGCTCCTTGAGCACCGATGCCCCCGCGGCCGCGAGCGCAAGCTCCACCATTCAGCGCGACAGCACCGGCCGCTTGCGCCATCTCATCACCCTGGAAGGGCTGAGCCGCGAGGAGCTCACGGCGCTGCTCGACCTGGCACAGTTCTACGTGCGTGCACCGGGCGACTTCCCCGCACGGGACAAGAGCCTCGCCGGCCACACGGTCGCCAACCTGTTTTTCGAGCCGAGCACACGCACCCGCGTGTCCTTCGAGCTGGCCGCGCAACGTCTCGGTGCGGACGTGGTCAATCTCGACATGACCTCCTCGTCGCGCGCCAAGGGCGAGAGCGTGCTGGATACGATCTACACCTTGCAGGCCATGCACGCCGACATCCTGGTGATGCGCGATGCCGAGCCCGGTCTGCCGGCTTACGTCGCCCGGCACGTCGCGCCACATGTCTGCATCCTGAACGCGGGCGAAGCGCACCTTTCCCATCCCACCCAGGGGCTGCTCGACGCCCTGACGATCCGCCAGCACAAGCCGGATTTCACGCAACTGCGTGTGTTGATCGCGGGCGACATCGCCCACTCGCGGGTGGCGCGCTCGGCCTGGCAGGCGCTCACCACGCTCGGTGTGGCCGAGCTGCGGATCGCGGCGCCGGACGATCTCATGCCGGCGGCCGGGGAGTTCGCCGGCGCGGTGCGCTACGACGACCTGGACCGCGCCATCGAAGACGTGGACGTGGTGATGACGCTGCGCATCCAGCGCGAGCGCATGGGCGCGGCCCGGATCCAGGATGAACGCGGTTACCACCAGGCCTTCGGCATCACCGCTGCGCGCATGCGCCGCGCCAGGCCCGACGCGATCGTGATGCACCCGGGCCCGATGAACCGCGATGTGGAAATCGCCGGCGAGGTGGCCGACAGTCCGCAATCGGTCATTCAACAGCAGGTGACCAACGGGGTGGCGGTGCGCATGGCGGTGCTCGCCACCATCGTCCGTAACGTCCACGCCCGACGGCAGCTCCAATGAGCGCAAATGGAGGATCGGCAGTCCACATGAGTTCCGAGCGACCGCACCGGGGGACGATATTTCTCGAGGATGCCGTGGTCATCGCCCAGGAGGCGTTCCCGGGCGACCAGTTCGTCCTGAGACTCGACGCGCCGCAGTGTGCGCGCGCCGCCACGCCCGGCTCGTTCGTCCACATCAGGTGCCATGAGACCCTGCCGATGCGCCGCCCGCTGTCCATCATGCGGGTCAACGCCGCGAGTGGCTGGATCGAAGTGTTGTACAAGGTCGTCGGACCGGGTTTGCGCCTGCTCGGCCAGTGCAAGCCCGGCGACCGGGTGAGCACCCTCGGGCCGATCGGCGAGGGATTCACGCCGCACCCGGAGCGGCCACGCACCTTGCTGGTAGGCGGCGGCGTGGGCATCCCTCCCATGGTGTTCCTCGCCGAGACCTTGCGCGAGCGCACCGATGCGCGCTGGCAACCGCTGGTGCTGATGGGCTCGGAGGTGCCGTTCCCCTTCCGTGCGCGGCCTTCGACCATCATCGTGCCGGGGATACCCGAAGGCGCCATCGCCTGCATGCCGCTGCTCGACGAGTGGGGCATCCCCAGCCGGCTCGCCAGCCTCGCCGGTTATCCCGGCTGCCATGAGGGCTACGTGACGGATCTGGCCACCGCCTGGCTCGCCACGCTGAGCCGGGCGGCGCTCGACGAGGTCGAGATGTTCGCCTGCGGCCCCACGCCGATGCTGCGCGCCGCCACGGCGGTGGCGCGACGCTTCGGGATTCCCTGCCAGGTCTCGCTCGAGGAATTCATGGCGTGCGCCGTGGGCGGCTGCGCGGGCTGCACGGTGCCGGTCACCACGCCCGCAGGCCCTGCCATGAAGCGGGTCTGCGTCGACGGTCCGGTGTTCGACGCCTACAGCGTGTTCCCCGCCTAGCGTTCGTGCGCCGCGCGGACGCCTCGAGCGTCCGCGGCCCGGCATCCGCGCTTACCCGAAGTTGATCTTGGCCTCGAGGTTGGTGCGCGAGTCGGCGTAGTTGAGCGCATCCTCCATGGTGATGCGTCCGGCGCGGTAAAGTTCATAAAGCGCCGTGTCGAAGTGCTGCATGCCCTTTTCGCTGCTGGTGCGCAGCGCTTCCTTGGCACCGATCACGTCACCCTTCTTGATGAGCTCCTGCATGTGCGGCGTGTTGATGAGCAGCTCGACCGCCGCCACCCGCCGCTTGTTCTTACCCGGCACCAGGCGCTGCGCGATGATGGCGCGCAAGTACTGCGACAGATCCAGGAAGATCTGCGTGTGCTGATCGCGCGGGAACATGTTGATGATGCGATCGAGCGTCTCGGCGCTGTTGTTGGCGTGCAAGGTGGCGAGCACCAGGTGGCCCGTGCCGGCCAGCATGATGGCCGACTCCATGGTCTCGCGGTCACGAATCTCGCCGATCAGCAGCATGTCGGGGGCGGCGCGCATGGCGCTGCGCAGGGCCCGGGCGTAGGACTTGGTGTCGAGGCCCACCTCGCGCTGATTGATGATGGATTTCTTGTTGGTGTGCAGGAACTCGATCGGATCCTCGATGGTGATGATGTGATCCGAAGAGTTCTCGTTGCGGTAGTTGATCATGGCCGCCAGCGTGGTGGACTTGCCCGAGCCCGTGGCGCCCACCATGAGCAGCAGACCGCGGCGCAGCATCACCAGCTCCTTGAGGATCTCGGGCAGG
>QGUO01000072.1 GCA_003242495.1 Pseudomonadota bacterium
CCCAGCGCCTCACCATGCTCGGCCTGCCGACGCGTTTCGGCGCGCGCAACCCCTTCCCGTTCATGGAGCTGCAGGACGTGCAGGAGCTCACCAATTTCTTCGAGCGACGCGTCTCCGCCTACCAGGTGGCGGTGCAGGGCGAAGTAACCTTCGACCAGGCGTTCTGATCACCGCCACGCGGGACTGCAAACGCGCGGAACGCGAGGCTGTAACGCGCGAAGCCCGCCTCTGCTTGCGAGGTGGGCTGCGTCGTGAAGGTTGGTTCATTGCTGCGGCCGACCCGACGCACCGGGCAGGCGATGCGGCGCATGAGCTCGGGAGCGGCAGGCATCGGCTGCCGACCCGACTCGGCAGGCACCTGGCGGGCCCGGACAGCGGCCGCCGGATGCGCTGTGTCGACGAACCGGCCGGCCGAGGCGGACCAAGCCCCGGCCGGTCTCTGATCCCTAGAACGAAACGTTCAGGCTCACCCAGTAATTGCGTGCCTTGTCCTTGTTGTTGTAATCGTCGAGGTGCGTCGCCGTGTAACTGCCGTCCGGGTTCTCGGTGAACAGGGTCTGGAAGCTGGTGAAGTCCTCGTCCAGAAGATTGTTCACCCGGGCACTGACGGTGACGTAGCGGCTGAAGCGGTACTGTGCCCCCAGATGCAGCACATCATAGCTCTTGTAGTAGCGCTCGTTGCCCTCGCTGTCCACGTCACGAAACCGGTCCGAGCGCATTTCCCAGGTGAGCTGGGCGCTGAGCGCCGGTGTGATCGACCAGTGCAGCGTCGCATTGGCCATGTGCTCGGCCGTGTTGGTCAAGGGGAGTCCGGCCTGCGGTCCGCTCAGTTGCTCGCTGTCCGTATAGGTGTAGTTGGCACGCACCGACAACGGATCCAGGATCTGGTAACGCCCCGCGATCTCGACACCGCGGATCTCCGCCTTGTCGATGTTGATGTACTGTGCGTAGCTGCCATACCCCAGCTCGCCGTACGCCCCGAGATTGGCGCAGGGACGCACACCTCCGGTCTGCTCGCAGCTCAGGCTCGTCTCGCCGCGCGCGATCTTGTCCTCGAAGTCGTTCTGGAAGAACGTGATGTTGAAGTTGTGATCGCCGGAGGCCGACGTCCAGTACAGCGCGATCTCGCTGTTGACGCTGGTCTCGGGCTTGAGATCCGGGTTGCCGACGAACGGCGTGACGCCCTGGCCCCCGAAGCCGGTCACGCCGTCGTACAAGTCGGTGGTCTTCGGCGTCTTGAAGCCGGTGCTGACCCCGCCCTTGATGCTCCAGCTCGGGCTGATCGTATAGACGGCATAGGCGCGCGGGCTGACGTGACTGCCGAAGACCTTGTGGTCGTCATAGCGCACACCGACGGTGAAGGTGAGCGGATCGAGCGGCGTCCAGCTGTCCTCCACGAACAGCGAGTACATCTTGTGTTCCTGCACCACACCGCCGCCGTCGCTGCCGCCTTCCATGCCGAACACGCCGTCCTCGAGCTCACCATCGATGTACTGCCCGCCCACCACGAGGTGATGACGCCCCCCGACACCCTCGATCGGGATGTCGACCTTGGCGTCGAGCGTGTACTGCCGGCTCTCCATGATGCGCTTCGGGCGCGGCAGGAAGGTGGCTTCGACCAGCGCCTTGCGCTCGGCCTCGCTCAGGCCCGCATACGCACCGGTGCCTTGGAACATCTCCCGGTGCAGCAGACGCTCTTCGACCGTCAAAGGCAGCGTGCGGCCATGGTTGCCGGTCTCGATGTGCGCCAACGAGAGAAAGCTGCTGCCGAAGCCCCATTCGCCGCGGTGGGTCACCGACCATTGATCGCGCGTGAACTCCTGGTCGGCGGCGTAGCCGGCACGCGGCGAGGCGGCCCACAGACCCGCGATGCCATCCACCGTGCCGAGCGGATAGGCGACCGTGCCCAGATTGTTGATGAAGGGCGTGTTGTCGTACACCTGCTCGGAGGTGTCGTAATCGACACTCAGGCTCTGGATGTCCGAGATCTGCCAGTTGAGCGTGACACCCAGGGTCTTGTTGGTGTTGTCCACGGTCTTGCCGCCGCCCCCGAAGCCGAGAGCGCGCTCGTGAGGCTGGCCTGAAGGATCGTAGATCACCTCGTACTCGGGCAACGAGGCATCGCGTTGGTAGTACGCGCCGCGCAGTGCAATGCCCAGCTTGTTCTCGATGAGCGGACCGTAGGCGGCAAAATCGTAGGTGGTATCGGCGCCGAAGGCATCGTCCTCTTGCAGGCTGTGACCCACCGTGACGGAGCTGCTCCAGTGGTCGTAGGTCTTGCGAGTGATGATGTTGACGACGCCGCCCAGCGCGTCGGCGCCGTACAACGTGGAAGCCGGCCCGCGAATCACCTCGATGCGTTCGATGGCGTCGAGCGGCGGGATGTGATTGAACTGATTGCCACCGAAGGAATTCGGATAGATGTCGCCATGGTTGTTCTGGCGCTTGCCGTCGATGAGGATCAGCGTGTAGTCGGCCCCCATGCCGCGGATGCTGATCGTGCGCTGCCCGGTCTTGTCCGAGGTTTCGCCCACGTCCACCCCCTCGAGTTCCCGCACGGCATCGATCAGGGTGATGTACGGTCGCTGCTGCAACTCCTCGGCGGTGACCACGCTGATGCTGGCGGGCGCATCGACGATCTTCTGCTCGTAGCCCGAGGCCGTGACGACGACGCGGTCGATGACGTCCTCGTGTCGGCTGCCGGAGGCGCCTTGCGCCAGGGCCTCCGAGGTCAGGGCCGGCGCCACGAGACAGGTCAAGGAACAAGCAACCACCGGCGCGCGGACACGCGCGCCAGAACGGCCGTCAAGCAGCAGCTTCATGGGAACCTCTCCGGATTCGAATTCTTCGAACGCTGATTCGGTCTGGCGGCGGGCTTGACCGATCGGAATGCTAATGAGAATGATTCGTATTGTCTAGCACCCTTTCTGGCCGGGAGCCAACCGGCGCCGTGTCACCGACGCTCCCGCAGGGCACAGGGATCGCCCGGGCACGCGGCGGGGGTGGCGGCCATGCGCCCAGTTGCACGATGACGCCCTGCCTGCCTCGACTGGTGACCCGCGGTCACCAATGTGCTGCCCTTGCTGCCGATGATGCGCTCGAACACTTTCGGTAGCCTGGTATGCATCGTGAACTGACCGCGCGCACGCGCGCCGGTGAGTGCGCAGTGAGTACGTAAGAGAGCGGCCCGATCGCTCGCGAGGGACGTGCACCGGTCAGCCGCATCGCGAGTGGAGTAGCGTCATGAACCGAGAGTCCTTCCCCGGAAAGGTCGTTCGCCTGCCGGCTTCCGTGAAGACGGTGCCGCCCGAGTCCGCGCGCGCCCTGGAGTCCGCCTGGCGCAGGCGATGGAACGAGCTGCGCGGCTGGCAGCCCTCGGGTGGCTGGCTGGTCGAGCCAGCGGGGACCGATAAGGACCTCGATCCTCGCGCAGAGGCGCGTTCCTGAGTCCGCCGGGAGCGCTCAGCCGGTGATGCGGACGAAGCGGCCCAGCATGCGGTCCTTGCGCACCGAATTGCCCGCGAACACCGTCCCGTTCATGACGATGTACACGCCTGGCGGGGAGGTTTGCACGACCCCGAATGCCATCCCGAGGTTGAACGGCGCATCGCTCTCACTGAACCGCGCCGGTGAGAGCGCGCCCGTGAGCACGATGGTCTTGTCGCCGAGCCCCACGAGCGCCGCGGCCGTCTCGGTCATGGTGTCCGTGCCATGTGTCACGACGATTTTCCGGGCGGCCATCCCGGCGATCCGTTCGCGCAGCCGCGCCCGGTCCTCGTCGGTCATGTCGAGGCTGTCCTTGCGCGAGAACTCCACGATCTCGACGGGATGCGTCACAGCGGCCACGGCCAGCAGCCGCGCCACCACGGATTCGCCCACCTGGTAGGTGCTCAGGGCATCGAAATACACCTTGTCGAGGGTGCCGCCGGTGGTGACGACGGCGATCGGCTCGGTGGCGATCGGGTCGGTCTGGCCCATCATGGCGCCACCGCCTGCGCGGTGGGCACCAGCACGGCCGCGCCGGTGAGGGCGCCCGAGCGCAGACGCTCCAGGGCCTCGTTGGCCGCCTCCAGTGCAAACGGCTCCACATGTGTTTCCACGGGAATGCGCGGCGCAAGGTCCAGAAACTCGATCGCGTCCTGGCGGGTCAAGTTCGCCACCGAACGCACCACCCGCTCGCCCCACAGCAGATCGTACGGAAACGAGGGGATGTCGCTCATGTGGATCCCGCCGCACACCACGATGCCGCCCTTGCGGACGGCGCGCAGCGCTGCGGGCACCAGCGCGCCGACCGGCGCGAACAGAATCGCCGCGTCGAGCGCCACCGGCGGCGCCTGATCGCTGCCGCCCGTCCAGTGCGCCCCCAGCGACGCGGCAAACGCCTGCGCGGCGGCATCGCCCGGCCGCGTGAACGCGTACACCTCGCGCCCCTGCCGGACGGCCACCTGCGCGATGATGTGCGCCGCGGCGCCAAAGCCGTAGATGCCCAGCCGGCGGCCATCGCCGGCCATCTTGAGCGAGCGATAACCGATCAGTCCCGCGCACAAAAGGGGCGCGGCGTGCAGATCGTCGAGCGAATCCGGCAGCTCGAAACAGTAGCGCGCATCCGCTACCACGTACTCGGCATATCCGCCGTCGCGATCGTACCCGGTGAACTCGGCACGCTCGCAGAGGTTCTCCTGCCCGCCGCGACAATACTCACACGCACCGCAGGTATAGCCCAGCCAGGGCACGCCGAGTCGCGTACCGACCGGCCAGGCCACATCGGCACCGGCCTGTACCACCTCGCCCACGATCTCGTGCCCCGGCACCGTGGGCGTGCGTCGCGGCGGCAGGTCGCCGTCGACCACGTGCAAGTCCGTGCGACACACCGCGCAGGCCCGCACCCGCAACAACACCTCACCCGCGCCAGGGCGCGGCACCGCGCGTTGCTCGAGTCGCAGCGGTTCACCCGGTTGACGCAGTGACATGCAACGGTAGTTCATCGCTTCGGTCTCCCTGCGGCGCGGCAGATGCGCCGCCCGGATCGGACGTTTGAGGCCAAGCTTCCCGCCATGGCTGTGGACTCGCTTCCGACGGGACCGACTCGTCCCACTGTAAGACGGGCTGCCCCGGGCGGCTTGGGCATCGTTTCGGCAGACGGACGCCACGAGAAGCGCGACCGCGAAGCGGCCTCGTCCAAGCCGATGGGCGCGTACATCCTGCTCCCTCTGAATCCGGCGGATTTACGCCTGACCGCACGCACCCGCGTGGCACTCACCTGTGGTCCATGATGCCGATTCCCCTCGGGAATACGCAATGCAGGACAGGGATGCCGCACCGATCCGGACATCCTCATGACCATGGGGCAATACCATGGGCGCTGGCCCGTCCTGCGCCCTTGGATCCAGCGCGGGCTGAACTCATCTCATTGCGCGCATGGGACGCTCCGTCAGGGAGCTGCCTTTGGCAGAGAACGTGGATCATCAGCCTGCCGCATCGGCGCCTCGGTCTGACAGGCCTCCGTGGCGATGTCACTGCATCGTCCCGGACTCGACGAATGGGTCGGTTCGGAGTGACCGATTTGCGGCCACCCAGGACGCTCAGGGCGGCCACGTCAAAAAATTACTGTCGCCATGTCGTTGGGATGCCGCCGCGACCAGGCTTTCGGACCGGGCACACCTGCAGATCAGGATCGCGAGGGCCGCAACAAAGGCGTAGTATTCGCGACGGCAAGCGCCCTTCGGTGCAACGCCACCTTCCGCATGCTGCGAGCCACCAAGTACCTGCGCGATCTGTCCTGGATGGACGATTACCGCGTTCTGCGTCCACTGCGGCCGCACCTGCAATCACCTCGGATGGGCCGTCATGCGGTGGCCGGCGGGGTGGCCGTCGGCATTTTCTTCGGCATCCTCACCCCGGTCGCGCAGATGCTGTTCGCAGTCATCGCCGCCATCGCCTTGCGCGCCAACGTAGCCGCGGCGGCGGTGGGCACACTGGTGACGAACCCGCTGACCTTCCCGTTCGTGTACTACTTCGCCTTTCGGGTCGGCGCGTTCGTGACCGGATACGAAGGCGCGCCACCCGCCGAGGTTGCGCTCTCGCAGCCAGTCGCCGCCCAGCTCCGCGACCTGTCCACCTGGCACGACACCCTGTTCGCCTGGGTGCAATCGATCGGCCCACCGCTCGCCACCGGCATGTTGGTGCTCGCCGCGTGCAGCTCGCTGCTGTCCTTCCTGCTGGTGCACCTTGCGTGGCGCTGGATCGAAGCGCGGCGCGCGCGCCGGCACAAGGCAGCCTGACCGTCCAGCATTACGCGGAGAAGGCCGCCTCATCTGCGGCCTCCGCATCGGCAGGTGTTACGACCAGGCACGTGACTACGCAGCGACCGGTGCGGCGCTCAGTCACGATCCCTGTTGTGCCGGTGCCCGGCGGCTCCGGCTGCGTCATCGGCACGCAGCAATCCCTCGCGCGCATCCGGATGGTCTGCCCAGAAGGGCTCGTAGTCCCTGAGCCAGTGGTAAGCCTCGGCGAGCCGACTGCCATCGAGGCGACAGCGATGCGTACGCCCCTGCACCGTGCGACGTACCAGCCCGGCCGCCTCGAGCACCTTCACGTGCTTGGAAGCGCCAGCCAAGGACATTGCAAACGGCTGCGCCAACTCGCCGATGCTGTGCTCGCCATGCGCGAGCCGGCGTAGCATGGCCCGACGGGTCGGGTCGGCCAGGGCGCGGAACACGGCGTCGAGGCGGGGGGAGTCATTCTCAATCATGTGGTTGAGCGTAACTCCGGACGATCCCGACAGTAAACCATATGGTTTAATATTTGACCGCAGGGCGCGGCGCCCGGGCACGCCCGCGGCCCTTGGCCGAACCGGCCCGGGCTCGGCGGCGCAGCCGCCGCGAGCCTTATCGGTGTCGCATCGTTACGGGAAATCAGGTGGGGCCAGGCGATGTGCGATGCACAGCATGGCCCGCCCGATCATCAGACGTCGGTGGATTTTGCCGCCTTGGCGCGCTCGATGGCCTCCACGATGAGCCGGCGCGCCTCTTCGGCATCACCCCAACCGAGCACCTTGACCCACTTCGCGGATTCGAGGTCCTTGTAGTGCTCGAAGAAGTGCTCGACCTGCTTGACCGTGATCTCCGGCAGATCCGTGTAGCACTCGATCTTTTCGTAGCGCCGGGTCAGCCTCGGCACCGGCACGGCGACGATCTTTTCGTCCCCGCCCGCCTCGTCCTGCATGCGAAGCACGCCGACCGGCCGCACCGCCATGACGGCGCCCGGGATCACGCCGCGCTGGTTGACGACCAGCACGTCACAGGGATCGCCATCCTCGGACAAAGTATGAGGGATGAAACCGTAATTGCCCGGATAGCGCATCGAGGTGTACAGGAACCGGTCTACCACCAGCGTGCCCGACGCCTTGTCCATCTCATACTTGATGGGCTCGCCGCCCACCGGCACCTCCACGACCACGTTTACCTCGTGGGGAGGGTTACGACCGATGGAAATGGCTTCAAGACGCATGAGGCAAACTCCGCTGGAAATTCAAAGGGCGGTGATTTTAACGACTTGGCGCGCGATGCGCTGGACGAAATGTGGCGGCGCAAAACGACAGCGCGCAATAATGCCGCACTTACAAGCCACAAGGGTCCGCATGTCCCGCACGCGCCGCGCCTGCCCTCGTCTCCCGGGCCTCGTCGTCCTGGTCGCCGCCATCTTGACAGCCGCGCTGACCGCCGTTCCAGCCTCACGCGCACACGCCTTCGGCGCGGACGGGCATCGCATCGTTGGCGAACTGGCGCAGCGCCAACTCACCCCCGAGGCACGCGTCGCGATCGAGCGACTTTTGGCCACGCTGCCTGACGCCCAAGAGCCCCTCGCCCTGGCCGACATCTCGACCTGGGCGGATGAGATCCGCGACAACGAGGCCTACCGCTGGACCGCGCCCCTGCACTACGTCAACTTCCCCCTCGGCACCTGCACCTGGCAGGCAGAGCGGGATTGCCCGGACGGCCGCTGCGTCATCGCCGCGATCGAGCGCTTCGCACGCGTTCTCAGTGACCGGGATGCACCCGATGCGCAGCGTCGGAAGGCCTTGAAATGGCTCGTTCACCTGGTCGGCGACATTCACCAACCACTGCATACGGCCTACGCCGAGGACAAAGGCGGCAACACGTTCCGGGTGTTCTACCGGGGTAGCGCCAGTAACCTGCATGCGGTGTGGGACTCGGCCATTCTCGCCGCCGCGAAGCGTAACTGGCGCGAGCACGCCCGGACCCTTGCGGTCCGTCCGGTCGAAGGCGAGGTGCAATGGACGGCGCAGGCGCCGGTTCGCTGGGCCGAAGAGTCGTGCCGGCTCATCCACTCCGCGGAGATCTACCCGCCGCGTCCCGGACGCCTTCCCCGCAACTACATCAACCGCCATCTGCCCCTGGTGGAACAGCAACTCGTCCTCGCCGGCGCGCGCCTGGCGGCGTTGCTCAACGCGACGCTGCAATGAGGAAAGTCTGGGAGGCCAAACTGGATTGAGGCTGCCACCGCAAGCACATGCCAGCCATACTCGCGCGGCGATCCTCATCCGCGCCAGCAACGCGATGCTTCAATGAGGCCGCAGCATTCCCGCTGCGGAGTTCAATGAGCGTGAGCCCCCCATCCCCAAGAACATCACGCTTCAGTGAGGCCGCAGCGTAGCCGTTGCGGACCGGCGCCCGGGACCGGACTCGAACCGGTTAGGGCTTCAATGAGGCCGCAGCGTTTCAGCTGCGGAGTCCCGTCGCTCTTGGCCGGAGGCACCGCCCGATTCGATAGAGCTTCAATGAGGCCGCAGCGTTTCAGCTGCGGAGTCAGAGCGCGGAGGCGACGAAGATCCGCCGCCCGGTACGCTTCAATGAGGCCGCAGCGTTTCAGCTGCGGAGTCCAAAAAGATGGAAGCGGACGGAGAGAAATACTGTGCGCTTCAATGAGGCCGCAGCGTTTCAGCTGCGGAGTCGCTCTGCGCCATGACCGATTCCGGGGCCGTGGCCGGGCTTCAATGAGGCCGCAGCGTTTCAGCTGCGGAGTCCCCATAACCTCACGAACGAGTTCGCTCGAGTTGTTCCGCTTCAATGAGGCCGCAGCGTTTCAGCTGCGGAGTCCCCGTTCATGCGGGCACCAGCGCAGGCGACTACGGTGCTTCAATGAGGCCGCAGCGTTTCAGCTGCGGAGTCGCCGTACTCCCTCATCCGGCAGCCCCCTAGCGCTCGGCCGGCTTCAATGAGGCCGCAGCGTTTCAGCTGCGGAGTCGCAGATGCGCAACGCGATTACGTACGTGGTCCGCAAGCTTCAATGAGGCCGCAGCGTTTCAGCTGCGGAGTCGACGATGAAGCGGTCGCGGTATGCAGGCGCATCCTGGCTTCAATGAGGCCGCAGCGTTTCAGCTGCGGAGTCCGCCAAGGAGCTGCGCACGCTGAAGGCGATTTTGGCGCTTCAATGAGGCCGCAGCGTTTCAGCTGCGGAGTCCGAAGACGACGAGGCACTCGTCGCCGGGCGAGATCGGGCTTCAATGAGGCCGCAGCGTTTCAGCTGCGGAGTCGTAGGAGGATCCATGCACATCGAGATCGAGACAGCCGCGCTTCAATGAGGCCGCAGCGTTTCAGCTGCGGAGTCGCGGGTGCTCCGCATACAGGACATGCACCGCACCTGGCTTCAATGAGGCCGCAGCGTTTCAGCTGCGGAGTCCGGGACGCCCCTGGCGGTGGTGCTCGTGTGGGCAATGCTTCAATGAGGCCGCAGCGTTTCAGCTGCGGAGTCTTGTTCGCGCGTGTAGTCGGTTCGGGTTCGTCCGTCGGCTTCAATGAGGCCGCAGCGTTTCAGCTGCGGAGTCACGGCGGACTGTTCTAACAACAACGCTCGATCTATTGCTTCAATGAGGCCGCAGCGTTTCAGCTGCGGAGTCGCCCAACGTCGATAATGCGCGCCATGCCACCCTTCGAGCTTCAATGAGGCCGCAGCGTTTCAGCTGCGGAGTCGACGACACCGCCGACCACCACCGCCGCATACTTATTGCTTCAATGAGGCCGCAGCGTTTCAGCTGCGGAGTCCGAGTAGGGACAGATGAGGCTTCGGCCCCGGTGATCGGTGCTTCAATGAGGCCGCAGCGTTTCAGCTGCGGAGTCGACGCCTTGTCGACGCCGCGAGCAACGACGCGGTTGCCGCTTCAATGAGGCCGCAGCGTTTCAGCTGCGGAGTCCTCGACATTCATGTCGAGGGCACCAAGCTGGACAAGCTTCAATGAGGCCGCAGCGTTTCAGCTGCGGAGTCTGAACTGGGCACGGTGCCGATCTATCGGGTGCTCCAGCTTCAATGAGGCCGCAGCGTCTCAGCTGCGGAGTCCGGGGTAGGCCTCGTCGATGCAGTCCACAAAGGCCTTGCTTCAATGAGGCCGCAGCGTTTCAGCTGCGGAGTCCTTGACCTCATCCTCGCTGGGCAGGAGATATGTGAGGCTTCAATGAGGCCGCAGCGTTTCAGCTGCGGAGTCCTCGGTGACCGTCTCAATCACCGCATCGATTTCTAGCGCTTCAATGAGGCCGCAGCGTTTCAGCTGCGGAGTCGGTGCAATCTCCGAGCGAGAGGCAGAGACCTACCGGCTTCAATGAGGCCGCAGCGTTTCAGCTGCGGAGTCCCCTGTCCGGCTGCGCCGCTGTCGGGTTTCCGGCGGCGCTTCAATGAGGCCGCAGCGTTTCAGCTGCGGAGTCCCGTAACCCCAACGAACGCATCATGGTGGTCTCAGCGCTTCAATGAGGCCGCAGCGTTTCAGCTGCGGAGTCCTTGGTCGGCCGGCACGTCCATGACGATGAGGTCGGGCTTCAATGAGGCCGCAGCGTTTCAGCTGCGGAGTCCGCGCGGGAGTTGCGCGCCTTGCGCACGCTGGCCGAAGCTTCAATGAGGCCGCAGCGTTTCAGCTGGGGAGTCAGATCGGCCAAGCGGTGAAGCTCGACAGCACCGTGCTTCAATGAGGCCGCAGCGTTTCAGCTGCGGAGTCTGGCGTCAATATATAGCTAACCTATCCCCACGCTCGAGCTTCAATGAGGCCGCAGCGTTTCAGCTGCGGAGTCCGAGCGCATCGGCCGGGCCATCGGCTGGCTGGTCGGGCTTCAATGAGGCCGCAGCGTTTCAGCTGCGGAGTCCGGGGTGCCCGGTGCGGAGCTCCCTGATCAGCGCCAGGCTTCAATGAGGCCGCAGCGTTTCAGCTGCGGAGTCTGGACGTGCAGGAAGTCATCGCAATCATCGCAGCCGAGCTTCAATGAGGCCGCAGCGTTTCAGCTGCGGAGTCCAACATCACGAACATCGACAACTCTCAAACGACGTTGCTTCAATGAGGCCGCAGCGTTTCAGCTGCGGAGTCTGACAGCGGCCTGCCGAAGCAGGGCGAGATCTGATCAATGCTTCAATGAGGCCGCAGG
>QGUO01000494.1 GCA_003242495.1 Pseudomonadota bacterium
TTGCAGATTCCTGCGTCGATAGTAGCCAGGGGTGCGATGAATGGTCGGATCGATGAGGACCAGACCGACCACGCGCTCATCGTCGGCGGCCACGTAAAAGGCGTTGTCTGCACCTGAGCAGAGTCCTGCAAGCACGACGCCCCGTCCATCGTCCATAAGGGCGATCGCATCGGCGATATCGCGTTGCACGATCTCCACCAGGGTGCCTTCTTCTGTGGACATCTCGCTGTCGCCGATGCCGGAAAGATCGAAGCGCAGCACACGCGATCCCGCACCCGCCAGCCGACGCGCCAGCCCCACTGAAAAACGGCTGGGCCCGGCCTTGTGAATGATGCCTGCGTTGAGGATCACCACGGCAGGTCCATCGGCCGGCCTGGAAGGCTCGCTGACGATGCCGATCAGCGAGCCGTGGCGACCGAACTTCTTGACGGATTCTTTTACGTTCACTTGAGCCACGCACCGATCGTCTGCAAGAGATCCATAGGAACCGCCCCCGCTCCGAAATCATTCTCCTCGAGCCAACAGGCAGGCGACTCCCGGACCTCGCTCGTCAGCGTCCCTGCCATGACCTCGCGCAATACGTTTTCGTCATGACGCTCGGACCACGCGGCAAGCACCGGCATGTCTCTCCCTGGAAGCCCGTCGAACCGGACCGTCCGCAGCTCCTGCTGCAAGCGCTGCGGCACGGGGTAGCCGCCCACTTCCAGCACCTCGTGCCGATCATTGGCACTGCCGCGCAGCATCAGTTCGTCGAGATAAGCGCTGCCGTCGACCACGGCATCCCAGAGCACCAGGCGATCGATCCGTCGCGTCAGCCGCGCTGCGCAGACTGCCGCCACGTACGCGCCGAGCCGCAGACCAACCAGCGCGATCTTACGCACTCCGGCCATCTCGGCAAGCTCATCGACCGCCAGCTCCGTGTCGGCACACCAATCCTCGAGAGAACCGCTGAGCCCGTCGCCGAAGGAGTCGCCGGTGCCGAAGTAATCGAATCGCAGCACGTCGAATCCCGCACGCGCCAGCACGTCGGCGAGCATGCGGATCGAACGATGCGCCCGCATCGCCTCCACCCCCAGCGGGTTGCAAAGCACGACGCCGCGGCGCAGCCGCTTGCCAACGGCGGGCGTAAACACGCCATACATGATGCGGTCCGCGCGTCCGAATTGAATCGGCATCATTGTTCATTTTCCCGACACTTGGTCGACGACGGCGTCGACATACCCAAGCCGCTCGACCGATACGGCGCTGCATCGGCCCGAGTGGCGCGTGCCGTGCGGCGACGATTCGGGGATGGCACACAGCGGCCAAGACTATACTGCATCCCCCGCGCCATGGCGGCCAATGCACGCATCCGATCCGGCGCCTGGCACGCACCTTCGCGGTGGCACTGCCACGCAGGGCCCACGGCCTGCCCCGATCCCCTGGGCAGCCATGCAAACTCACTCCGCTCGATTGTCATCCGCTGCGCGCACGCCGCCAAGCGTTTCGCGGCCGAGGGCTCGCGACCGGCTTGCGCGCCAGGCCACCCTGTGACTCGCGCGATCCGCCCCCAGAGCGCGCCGTCCCGAACCCTGCACGGAGCAAGGCAATGAAGACGAGCCGTCCACACGCGATGCTGGTGTTCTTTCATTGCGGCACCAACAACGGCTACTCGATCACGATGTGGGAAGACATTTTCTGGAACATGGCGCTCAACGTCGTGGGTGCTTCCGAGCGCATTCACTTCGCCTACGCCACCATGGAGAACGGCTGGCCCAAGAACCTCGAGCCCGGGACGAACGTTCTGCAGTTCGACTCGCATGCGCGCGATCCCGCGAGTCTCGAAGCGATCCGGGAGTACATCCAGCGCAATCGGATCGACATCGCATTCGGCTTCGATCAGCCCGTGCGACGCCCCGCTTACCGGACGCTGCGCCAGGCCGGGATCCGTACGTTTCTGTCGTACCTGGGCGCGCCCGTGAGCAGCCTGAACACCGGCCTGATCCTGCTTGCGAAAAAGCTGGAGGTGCGCCTGTCCCGCCATCAGCCGGATTTCTACATTTTTCAGAGTCGTGGCATGGCGCAGACCGCGACGCATGGCCGGGGCATCCCGCCGAAGCGCACCATCGTCTGCCCATCCGGTGTCGATGCCGACCGCTATCGACCGGGCGACGAAGCGCCCTGGTACGCCCACGATGCAATGGGCATACCGCGGGATCGGCACATCGTCTTCTATGCCGGTCACATGGAGCGTCGCAAGGGCGTCGACGTCATCATGCAGGCCGCCATCGAATTGATCGAACAGCGCGGTCGCCGCGATGTTCATTTTCTCCTCGTGGGCAACCACGATGGCCTCGAGGAACCCTATCTTCGTATGCTGACGACCTCGCCCGCGCGCGATCATGTGACTTTCGGAGGATACCGTGCGGACGTTCCCGCTCTCCTACGTTCGGCTTGGCTGGGCGTGATCGCCAGCACCGGTTGGGATTCCTTCCCACTCTCCGGCCTGGAAATGGCGGCCAGCGGCCTGCCGGTCATCGTCTCGGATATACCGGGTCTCAATGAAGTGGTCGTGCCCGGAGTCACCGGGGAGCTGTTCCCGCCCGGCAATGCGACTGCGCTGGCGGACGCCATCGAACGCTACCTGATGCAACCGGCGCTGCGCACGCAGCATTCGGTGTCGGCGCGCGCGCGCATCGTCGGCAGCCTGACGACCCGGCACGTCATCGAGCGCCTCACCCGCATCGTGCTTGGCGCGCATGCACGCACGCTGGACGGGAGAAAGCCGCTTTACGACGACTTCACGCGCGGACCGACGGTCCGGCCCCTGGCCACGCCGTGACGACA
>QGUO01000495.1 GCA_003242495.1 Pseudomonadota bacterium
CCCTACGGCGGTGATCACCCTCGATGCGGTGCGTTCGGCCTTGCGCCAGCGACGTCGCAAGCCGATTTTCATGGTCGACATCGCGGTGCCGCGCGATATCGAACCGCAGGTCGCCGAGCTGGAGGATATTTACTTGTTTACCATCGACGACCTCGAAGGCGTGGTGAGTGAGAACCTGGAATCGCGCCGCAAGGCGGCCGACGAGGCCCAGCGCATCATCACAGCCGAGGTCGTTGCGTTCGGCCAGCAGCTCAAGACGCTCGACGCCGTGCCGACCATCCGCCGGCTGCGCGACGAAGCCGAGTCCCTGCGCCTGCAGACCCAGGAACAGGCGCAGCGCATGCTGGCCTCGGGACGCGATCCGCAGTCGGTACTCGAGTTCCTGTCCGAGACCCTGACCAACCGCCTCATGCACCTGCCCAGCCAGCGGCTGCGCGAGGCGGCCGAGCGCGGCGACACGGAGCTGCTGGCCGCCGCCCGCAAGCTGTTCGAGCAATGAAGCCATCGATTCGCAACAAGCTGGAGAAGCTGGTCGAGCGCCACGAGGAGGTCGGCGCGCTGCTCGCCGATCCGCAAATCATTGCGGCGACCGACAAGTTCCGCGAGCTGTCCATGGAATACGCGCGGCTCGAGCCCGTGGCGAGCCGCTACCGTGGCTACCAGCGCCTGCTCGCCGAGCGTGCGCACGCGCAAGCCATGGCCGAGGGCGAGGATGCCGAGCTGCGCGAGCTCGGTCGCGAAGAGCTCGAGGCCCTGCAACCGCGCATCGCCGCGGAGGAAACCGAGCTCGCCAAGCTCCTGCTGCCGAAGGACGCGCGCGACGACAGCAACATCTTCCTCGAGGTCCGTGCCGGCACCGGCGGCGACGAGGCGGCGCTGTTCGCCGGCGATCTCTTCCGTATGTACTCGCGCTACGCCGACGAGCGTGGCTGGCGCGTGGAAATTCTGTCCGAGAGCCCGGGCGAGCACGGAGGGTACAAGGAGATCATCAGTCGCATCGTGGGACGGGGCGCGTTCTCGCATTTGAAATTCGAGTCCGGCACGCACCGCGTGCAGCGCGTCCCGGCCACCGAGGCACAAGGCCGCATCCACACCTCGGCGTGCACCGTGGCCATCCTGCCGGAGATGGACGAGATCGAGGACATCGAGATCAATCCGGCCGACTTGCGCATCGACACCTTCCGCGCCTCCGGGGCGGGCGGCCAGCACGTGAACAAGACGGATTCGGCGATCCGCATCACACACCTGCCCACCGGGATCGTGGTCGAATGCCAGGATGAGCGCTCGCAACACAAGAATCGCTCGCGCGCGATGTCGCTGCTCAAGGCGCGCCTGCTCGCGGCCGAGCAGGAAAAGCGCACCCAGGCGGAGGCGCAAGCGCGCAAGCTGCAGGTCGGCTCGGGCGATCGCTCCGAGCGCATCCGCACCTACAACTATCCCCAGGGCCGCATTACCGACCACCGCATCAATCTCACGCTCTACAAGCTCACGGAAGTCATGAGCGGCAAGCTCGACCAGCTGATCGCCCCCCTGCAGCAGGAATACCAGGCCGAGGAGCTGGCGCGCATGGCCGAGTAAGCGCACGATGATGACTCCTCGGCTCTCGCTGCCTTCGGTCACCGGGACCGACGTCGAGCTGCGCATCGCCGGTCCCGGCAGCCGCGGCTACGCGTTTCTCATCGACTGGCACTTCCGCCTCGTGCTGGCGCTCGCGTGGCTGTACCTCATGCAGTTCGCGTACTTCGACGCGCTCGACACCTTCGACGCGCTGCGCGGCAACGACCGCTTCTTACTCATCGTCGTGCTGCCGGCGTTCGGCCTTTACCTGCTCTACCACCCGGTGCTCGAGGTCGTGATGCGCGGACGCACGCCCGGCAAGCTGCTGGCGGGCGTGCGCCTGGTCAACCGCAACGGCGACATTCCCGGCGCCGGCGCGTTGCTGGTGCGCAACGTGTTTCGTCTCATCGACAGCCTGCCGGCGGCCTATGTCGTGGGCCTGCTCACGGTCATGTTCAGCGCGCAGCACGTGCGCATCGGCGATCTCGCCGCCGGCACGCTGCTGGTGTTCGATCGCGCCACCAAGGACAGATCGTTCGCCAGGCTCGGGCGCGCCTTGAGCCGCACCCCCCTGGCGCCCGAGGCGGCCGATCTGGTGCAGGAGCTGCTCGACCGATGGCAGGGGCTCGCAGACCCCACGCGCGTCGAGATCGCACGGACGCTGCTCGCCCGTCTGGACCCGGCGACATCCTCCGCCGAGCTCCTCGCGAGCGACTCGGCAGAGCTGCGCGCGCGCCTGGAGGCGCTCATCGCCGGGAAAGCGGCCACATGAGCCGCCGCGGCGAACCGGGACTGCAGCGCTGGCTCGCCGGCCGCGAAGGCGATTGGGCGCGGCTGCCGCACGCCATCGAAGCGTTCGAGCGGCGCCGCGACCACACCGCAGGCGAGGCGCTGGCAGTGATCGAGCTCTACCGCTCCCTGGGTCGCGATTTGTCCATCGCGCGCCGCGCCCTGCCCGCGAGCCGCATCACGCAGGCGCTCGAGGACCATTACGCGCGGCTGCATTCGATCATTTATCGCAAGCCGCACCGCTGGCGCGAGCGTCTGCTCGGACTGTTCCGCGAGGAGGTCCCGGCGACCATGCGCGAGCTGGCCGCGCCGCTCGCCTGTGTGACCCTGCTGTTCGTGCTGAGCGCGGCTGCCGGCGGATGGCTGGTCATGCGCCATCCGGAGCTGATCGCGTTGTTCGCGAGCGAACAGATGATCAACGGAGTCCAGCAGGGCAATCTGTGGACAGAGGGCCTGCTCAACGTCGTGCCCTCCTCC
>QGUO01000496.1 GCA_003242495.1 Pseudomonadota bacterium
GCTTAGAGACTCAGACGCAAGCGGATCTGCTGGCTGACTCAGCCTGTGTTTCACTGCGTCAGCACAACTTAAGTTATTGATTGAATGGTGGCCAGGGGCGGAATCGAACCACCGACACGCGGATTTTCAGATTGAGCGCGCGCGTGATGCGCAGATGTGCAATCTGATGCGCAACAGCGCTTACACCGAGAGAAAAGCGCGACTTAATGGCTCGGTCGCGGGAGGAAACACACTGCGTAAACATGCGTAAGTGTGCTCTCAAAGTGTGTTCGGACCGTGACACGACCAACCCAGTCACGGAGCCCCAACACAGTGAAGCAGAAGATCACACAGTCCCTCGTCGAGAGGGCACCAACGCCCGAGCAGGGCAAGAGCGCGCTCTACTCGGACACCGAGATGCGCGGCTTCTACCTCATCGTCACGTCCAGCAAGCGCAGCTTCTACGTCCAGTCCCTCGTGAACGGCAAGCAGGTCCGCACGAAGCTGGGCGACCACCCGTCCATGGACGCGAAGCAGGCGCGGGACGCGGCGAGGCGCATGCTCGTCGGCATGCGCTCGGGCATGAACCCGAACGAGGAGCGCAGGAAGGCGAGAGCGCGGGGGATCACTCTCCGCGACGCGCTTGCGCTCCACCTCTCTGCGAGGCAGCTCGCCCCGAGGACGAGGGAGGACTACGAGTACAACCTGGAGCAGTACCTCGGCGACTGGCTGGACAAGCCGCTGGCCGAGATCGGCGCCGACCGCGCCGGAGTGCGCGAGCGCCACGTCCGCATCACCGAGAGGCACGGCGCTACGGTGGCCGACGGCACGTTCCGCGTCCTCCGCGCCGTCTACAACCGCGGGCTCCGCGAGCACCCCGACCTCCCGCCTAACCCGACCGCCAACGTGGACTTTCACGGCGCGAAGCGCAGGACGGTGGACGCCAACAGCGAGCGGCTGAAGGCGTGGGGCGCCACGGTGCTCGACCTGCACCCGGTGCGGCGCGACCTCCACCTGTTCATGATGCTCACGGGCATGCGCCGCACGGCCGCCTGCGAGGCGCGGATCGAGCACCTCGACGTGGAGGGGAAGAGGCTGCACGTGCCGAAGCCGAAGGGCGGCGCGGCGCGGGCATTCGACCTGCCGCTTTCGCCGCCTCTCATCGATCTGCTCTCGCACCGCGTAGCCGAGAGCCCGCGCCTGCACCGCAAGGGCGGGTGGCTGTTCCCGGCAGAGAGCAAGAGCGGGCACGTCGCCGAGGTCCACCAGCACGAGCTCGGCGGCCTCACCGGCCACGCGCTCAGGCACACGTTCGCCACCCTCGCCGTGCAGGCGGGCGTCCCGCTGCTTGAGCTGAAGTACCTGCTGAACCACGCGGCGAGCAACGTGACGATGGGCTACATCCACGTCGGCGTGGACCACCTGCTGAAGTACCAGCAGATGGCCTCGGCCTACGTGCTCGACGCGCTCGGCCTCGTGTGGAGGCAGGGGCAGTGGCCGCCCGTCCGTTGCGAGGTCAACGCGGGCGAACTCGACAGGGCGGCCTGATCGCCGCTCGGAGGGCGGCGCGAGCGCAAGCGCTTCGACGGCTTGGCCTCCGCCCTTCCCGCCCGCAGTGGCGAGCACGGCCGGAGCAGCGCGACCGGCGATCGTACTCGCCGAGAAGCCCTCCGGACGCTGCGCCCGGACTCGCCAGGTCGCCCCGGTTCGATCCGGTGGCCGATGCCCTTGTTCGGCTAAGGGCCCCGGGCGGTCCGGGCGGACCGCGACGCCACGGACGAAACGATGGTGGCCCCGACCCGCGCAGTTGTGCACTATCTCTTTGTCGGGGCAAACGCTCCGGTAAGGCTGTCCGTGGCCAAAACAGCGGAGCCGCCCCCGCACGACTGACGGGACCAAGGCGGGCCAACTCCTCGACGCACAGAGGGCAGTCCCCCGCGCGGCTTACCTGCCGCCGGGGAACCCCATGTCGAGGAGGAACCCACGTGTCCAACGTCCAGTACGAACCGGGCCAGTTGTCCGCCGAGGAGCTGACCAAGCTCCACGCCCTGCCGGACGAGGCTCTCGTCACGCCCCGCGAGGCGTGCGAGATCCTGCGCCTCAAGCTCACCACCCTGAACTTCTACCGCTGCAACCGCCGCCACTACAGCCCGCGCTTCGTGCGCGTTGGCGGCCGCATCCGCTACGAGATGGGCGCGCTCCGCGAGTACCTGTCCCGTCAGGAGATGCCGCTCGGCCTCCGCCGCCGGGCGGCCGCCGCGCTCGCCGCGAAGCGCAGGGAGCAGGCCAATGCGTGACGAGAAAGAGAAAGGCCCCGGCGATGGGACGGCATCGCGGGGGCCAAGGGCAGATGCAAGAACAACGGAACGCGGCAATGATGCCTCGCGGCGCGCATGCCCGACGCCGTCGTTCTCCGACGCCGAGGCGCTCGCGAAGGCGGGCCACCAGCTCATCCCGCTGCGCCCCCGCGACAAGGCGCCGCGCGACAAGGACTGGCCGCGCCGCGCGTACGCGCTCGACGAGCTGATGGAGTGGGCCCGCGGGGGCGGCAACCTCGGCGTGAGGCTCCGCGCGACGGACCTGGTCGTGGACGCCGATCCTCGCAACTACCCCGAGGGCCGCGACAGCCTGGCCGAGCTCGCCCGCGACGTCGGGCTCGACCTCGACGCTGTTCCCCACACCATCACGGGCGGCGGCGGGCACCACTACTGGCTCCGCAAGCCCGCCGACTTCGAGACGCTCGGCAAGCTCCCGCAGTACCCCGGCATCGACTTCAAGTCGCGCGGCTTCCAGGTCGTGGCGCCCGGCTCGGTCCACCCGAGCGGCGAGCGCTACCGC
>QGUO01000073.1 GCA_003242495.1 Pseudomonadota bacterium
ATCGGGAACGTGCGCCCGCCGCACTCCGTTTCATGCGCTCGAATCACTTGGCGGCAGCACCGCCTTCCGGCCGTCAGCCCCGGGGTGGTGGCTACGATCCTGCGTACCCGAACACGGCAGCGATCGCCCGGCTGCCGCGGCCCAGCGGGTCCTGACGGATCAACTTTTCCTCTTCGGCCACCTGAGCGAACAACGCGTCCAGACTTTTCGTGAGGACATGCTGCTCGAGATCGAGATTCGGCTTGTTGGCGAGGGGCAGCTTGTCGTAGGCGCTCAGCAGTTGCCTGTACTGATCATAGAAGCCAATCTGCCGCAGATTGGCTTGAATGATCGGCTGATAGCGCCGTCGCAGGCTTGCTTCGGTCTGACGACGGAAGTAGTCGGTGGCCGCCGTGTCGTGACCGCGCACGATGCCGAGGGCATCCGTGATCGTCATCGCGCGGACCGCGTCGATGAACACTGCCTTGGCTTCTGCAGCGGCCTGTTCGGCGCCGCGATTCATGAGCTGCTCGATGCGATCCACCTGTCCGCCCAGCCCGAGCTGGCGCAAGCTGCCGGCGATGGGCTGCACGGCCTCGGGCAGTCGAATGCGATATACCGGGTGATTGAAATAGCCGTTGGTCTGCGAAAGCAGGTCCGCCGCGCGCGTGCTGCCGAGCTCCAGCGCTTCCTTGATGCCACGACTGAGCGCACCCTGATTCGCCTGGCCCGCGACGTGTGTCCCGGCCTGCAGGAGCTGAGTCATGTCCGCGCACGCTGCGACGGACATGATCAGCGCGGCCGCCAGAGCCGTGCGCGCACAACGAGCTACGGACGCCGATCCTCTCGGCGCTCGCGTTTTCGACATATCATCAGCCTCTTCGGTGTTCGTGAATATTGTCCGGCCGATATTGGCAGGCGCGGAATTTCTCATAGCTGCCCGCGGATTGATACCACTCGCCGACATCCGGCGCCGCTCATCGCTCGGCCCCGTCCGCCGCACGCGCTCGCCAAGCAACTGAACGCCGGGGCCCGGTCAAGCGCGACGGGTGCTGTACCAATCCAGCACGCGCAGCGTATTCCAGCGGCTCGGCTGGCCCTCAGCCTCTTCCATCCCGATCGAGAAAACCGATGTCGGATCCGGATCCGATCGTCCGTCCTTGGTGCGCATTCCCAATGCCACCATGAGGAGAACGAGACATGTCCAGCAACACCGTGCGACTCCACCGTGTCCTGCGCGCGACGCCCGAGCGCCTCTATCGGGCGTTCATCGAGCCCGACGCCATGGTCAAGTGGATGCCGCCGAACGGTTTCACCGCGACAGTCCATCATATCGAGCCGCGGGTCGGCGGCACCTACCGAATGTCCTTCAGGAATCTGACGACCGGCAAGAGCCATTCGTTCGGCGGCAGGTACCTGGAGCTCGTGCCGAACGAGCGCATTCGCCACACAGACGCCTTCGACGATACGAATCTGCCCGGTGAAATGCAGGTCACGGTCACCATCAAGCCCGTGACGGTCGGCGTGGAGCTGCAGATCGTCCAGGAGAATATCCCCGAGATGATTCCGGTCGAGGCAGGCTACCTGGGTTGGCAGGAATCGCTCACCCTGCTCGCTCAACTCGTCGAGGCAGAGATTCCGGACCAAGGATGACGGTCGAGCGGATCGCCCTGAGGATGGACCCCGAGGCGTCGAGCCTGCGATCGATGGCCGCATGCCGGGCGCTGCAGCGGGTGCCCGGCATGCGGGGACGTTTTCACACGCGCTGTCGCCAGGGCGCTCCTGGGCGCAGCAGCGCCTTCCCGGCCATCGCCCCGCAGCAGGCTTCAATCGCGGTCCGGCGCTCCCAGGGGGAAGTACGCCCGGAAGGGGCGCGCCTCATCCACCGCCCGGGCGAACGAGGGACGCGCCAACAAGCGCGCACGATAGGCGCGCAGCAGCGGATACGCTTCGGCAATTCGATGCGTCCAATCCGCATAGAACAGCGATGGCGCCGCCGCGCAGTCGGCTAGCGTGAAATCCTCGCCCGCGGCCCAGGTCTTGCCGACGAGGTGCCCTTCGAGCCAGGAATAGGCACGCTCCAGCCTTCCCGCGGCGATCGCCAGTGCGTCCTCGCGCTGCGCCGGAATGCGCCGCAACGCCGCGTCGACCGCGAACTGCAACGCGTCCATGACGTACAGATCGAAAAAGCGGTCCAGGAAACGTACGTCCAGCGCCGCCCGCGGGTCCGATGGCAACAGGCGCACCGGACCGGGATGGGCGAGCTGCAGGTACTCGATGATGATGCTCGCCTCCATGACATTGCGCTCACCATCGACCAGCATGGGGAACTTCTGCAGCGGCCAGCGCCGCTGCCATTCGGCGGAATGCTGCGGGGTATCCGGGCCGATGCAGCGGAACTCGAAGGGTGTGTCGTTCTCGTACAGGGCGATGAGCACCTTCTGCGTGTAGGACGAGAGCGGATGGCCGTATAGCGCAAGCGACATCGTTGCATTCCCGATCGATCTGACTTGCAAGATGCAAGTGGTTGAACTCTAGTCGCTCTACTTGCATATTGCAAGTAATCTATGCGGGAGACGATTTTGCCTCGGCCTAGACGATCCGGCTGCCCCATCAATCTGACGCTCGAACAGCTCGGCGATCGCTGGAGCCTGATCGTGATCCGCGACATCATGTTCGGGAATCGACGCACCTACGGCGAGCTGCTGGCGCAGAGTGAGGAAGGCATCGCCTCGAACATCCTGGCGGATCGGCTGAAACGCCTGACCGCAGCCGGCCTCCTGACCAGACGGCCCGATCCCGGGCATCGACAAAGAGGGATCTACAGTCTGACGGAAGCCGCCATCCAGCTCGTCCCCCTGCTCGCGCACATGGCCGCCTGGGGCCGCCGGCACACTCGCCCGAGCAAGGAGCTGTCGGTGCGAGCGGAACTGCTCGAGAAGGGCGGCGCCTCGCTATGGAACGCCTTCATGGACGAGCTGCGCCATCTGCACCTCGGCGCGCCGCGCCCGGCGCGCTCGGTTCTCGACGAGTTGCAGCGGGCATACGAACGCGCGGTCGCGCGCCGGAGGTAGCTAGGACGTGCGGCGCCTGCCTCGCGGGTGCCGCCGGGATGTCGCAGGCAACGATTCCGCAAGCGCTCGTCACGGGCTCTTGATGATCCGCACACCACGCTCCGTACGTTCCGGATGTGGACGCGGGTATCGTCCAGCCGTCGTCAAGGGACGCCCGATGATGATCGGCCACCACGCCCGGCCGTCCTGTCGGTGATGGCGCGCCTGGCGCCCGAGCGGCCTTCACAGGCAGAATCGTCCCAGGCGGCGGCACGAGCCGCCGCCATTCCGACGACGCATGACACGGGGGGATACCTGATGAAGCCAACGCTACTCGCCGCGCTGCTCCTGACCGGCCTGGCCGCGACCGTTCAGGCACAGGAGCCGCCGGTGGCCGCCACGGCCGAAGAGCAGCTCGAGATGCTGGAGAGCCCGGATCCGAAGCTCGCCCGCAACAAGAAGCATGTGTTCGACTTCTGGCGCATCGTCTACGAGGGCGGACACATCGAGCGCGCGCCGGAGTTCATGGCGGAGAGCTACATCCAGCACAATCCGAACCTGGCCTCGGGCCGCAAGCCGTTCATGGAGCTCTTCGGCAAGGTGCGGCAGAAGCGTCCCGTTGCGCCCGTGATGAAAATGCCCGTCATTCACATCATGGCCGAGCGCGATCTCGTCATGGTGAGCCACGTCCGTAAGGTGCGTGATCGCGCCAATCCCGATCACGTCTATCACATCACCTGGTTCGACGTGTTCCGCATCGACGAGGACGGCCTCATCGCCGAACACTGGGACCCCTCCGAGATGTGGGTAGACGGAGCGCCGCCGGGGGCGGAGTTCTTCAGCGAGTGGGACAAATAGGCGCGTCACGACAGGCGCGGGCCCCGACGCCTGGCGGGCCCGCGGCCTGCCGCCTGCGTGCCTGCGCGGCGAACCGGTCGCAGTCGCGACTGAAATCTGCAACGACGGGCCCGCCTGCCGCGCGCCAGCCGGGCCGGTCGGCCGGCGGTCGCGCGGCTGCCACGCCTACCCGGGTTGAGCCGGCTCCGTGGAGAGCTGCGTCCGCTCGTCCACCACCGCGCAGGCCACCACGTCCGCACCGACGTTGACGACGGTGCGCATCATGTCGAGCAGGCGATCGGCACCGAGCACGATGCCGATGCCTTCCGGCGGAATGCCGAAGGTGATCAGCAAGCCTGCGATGAGCGGCAGCGAGCCGCCCGGGATGCCGGCCACTGCCACGGCGCTCAGCACGGCCAGCATCAGCAGCATGAGCTGTTGGGTGAATGAGAGGTCCACACCGAAGACCTGCGCCACGAACAACACCACGCAGCCTTCGTACAGGGCGGTACCGCTCATGTTCATGGTGGCGCCGAGCGGCAGCACGAAACCCGCCGTGGTGGGGCGAATGCCGAGCGTTTCGCGCGACACCGCCAATGATGTCGGCAGCGTGGCATTGCTCGAGCTGGTGGAGAACGCCGTGATCAAGATGGGCCGGATGTCGCGGAAAAACTGCCGCGGCGAGCGCCGGGTCCACACTTTCAGCCAGATCGAGAACGTGCCGAACAGGTGCAGCGCCATCACCAGCGCACAGCCCACGACGAACAGCCCGAGCGCGACGATGATGCCGAAGCCGATCTTCACGACGACGCTGAAGATCAGCGCCGGCACGGCGTACGGCGCCAGCCGCAGCGCGAAATGCACGATGCCGATCATCAGCTCCGTGAGCACCTCGAGCGAATATTGCACCTTGGCGCGTTTTTCCGGCGCAAGTTGTGTGCCGGCCGCGCCGACCAGGATGGCGAACAGGATGAGCGGCAGCACCTCACCGAGCAGGTTGCGGTCGTTGCCCACGAAGGCGCCGAACAAGTTGCGCGGCATGAACATGTCCACCAGGGTGTTGAGGTTCATGCCGGGCGACTGCGCCTGGCGCTCGATGGCGGACTGCGCGGCGCCGCCGTACTCCGCGATGAGCTCGGTGCGCGTGAGATCGTCGAGTTGTCCGCCCGGATTCAAGACATTCATCATGATCAGGCCGAGCGCCACGGCAATGCCCATGTTGAGCGCGAACAGGACGAAGGTGCGGCCCGCGAGCGGCCCGAGATCGGATAGCCGCCCGAGCTGCACCACCCCGACCGCGAGCGACGCGAAGATCAATGGAATGACCACGAAGAACAGCAGGCGCAGGAACACCTGGCCGAACGGATCGAGCAGCGTCGTCGACAGCGCGCGCGCCCATTCGAGCACCACGGGCACGAACGCGCCGATCACGAGCACGAGCGCGCCCGCCACGGCGCCGACGATGAGTCCGATCAGGATCCGGTTGGCGAGTTGTGTATCGGCCACGGCCATTCGCTAATCCTCGGTGCGGTGATCTTCCCGGTGATGACGGCCAGCGTTCCTTACATTTTCCAGAGCAGCTCGTCGAGCTGCACCGTGCGCGCGGGCCATGCGTAGTGCTTGAGGTCCACCCGGCCGCGCACGAACACCACGCCCTCGGCCTCCAGCCGCTCGCGCTGGCGGCGCCAGGCATCGCTGCCGGCGGGGAACGATATCCGTCCCGAGGCATTGATCACCCGGTGCCAGGGCACACGCGCCGTAGTCTGCCGCAAGACCGCGCCCACCAGTCGTGCACGGCGTGGCAGTCCGGCCAGGTCGGCGATCATGCCGTAGGTGCTCACGCGTCCCCGCGGAATGCGTCTCACGGCCGCGAGAATACGCTCGGCACCGGAGTCATCCCCCCTCTTCTTGGTCATGACGAGTCCGCGCGGCGCTGTATGCAAGCGGGACGGAGCTCGCACGCCACCCCGGGTCTAGATGGGCACCCTATCATGAACGGTTTGCTGTGTTCTGTCCGCCCGGTCCGGATTGCGCCGGCGCTCTCCGCCGCTCAAGGCAATGCCCAGCGCCGTGACGAACGGCAGCACGCGCTCCAGGAAGTCTCCCGGCGCGTCCGGAAGCAAGTGAAACAGCAGTGTGAGCGTGAAGCCGGCCCACATCGCGCCCAGTGTCGAGCCCGGTCGTACGCGCTTGCCGCTCAGGCGCACCAGCAGCAGCGGCCCGAATGCCGCGCCCATGGCGGACCAGGCGAACAGCACCCGCTCGAAGAGCGTCGCCGGCGCCGACACGATGCACACGGCGGCCACGACTGCGCAGACGACCAGCCCGAAACGCGCCCAGCCCAGGGAGGGACCTTGGCTGGCATTGCGCCCGTCCAGCAGCACGGTCGCCGTGGCGCTCAACAACGGGCTCGCCACGCCCACGGCCAGCGAGCCGGCCGCCACGGCCAGGACGAACGCGCCGACCTGCGGCGAGAGAACGCTGCTCGCAAAGGCCAGCAGAGACGGGTCGGGTTGCGTCGCTGCGGCGTACAGCGCGCGCGCCGACCAGCCGCACGAGAGGGTGGCAGCCACCAGCACGGCACTGCAGCCGAGCGACATCCAACGCGCGCTGCGCAGGACTTGCCGACCGCGTGCGCCCATGAAGCGCAACACCGCGTACGGCTGGCCGGGCATGGCCAGGCCGATCCCGAACACACCGAGCACGAACGCCAGCGCCACGACACCGTTGCGCTCGCCCAGCCAGGTGTTCGCCTGCGGCCCCGCCGCGACCAGCGCATCACGCATGCCGGCCCAGCCATCGAGCGCGACCAGCCCATAGAGCGCCAGCAGCACGAGCGTCACGGTCAAAATGAGGACTTGCGCGGCCTCCAACAGGCTGATCGCCCAGTAACCGCCCAGCACGACTACCACGACCAGTGCGGCAAACGTCACGACGAGCATCGTGCCCGAGAGCTCGAGCTCGCCGAAAAGCTGGGCGACCGCGAGCGATTGCGCGCCGATCTGGATGAGCAGCGCGAGGGCCGCGATGAGAATGGCCGAGCGCGCCACCAGAACGCGGCTGCCCTCGCCCACCTCAGCGCTCAGCGTGCCGATCAGTGTCAGGCTGTCCTGGGTCGCCGATCGCTCGGCCAGGCGCGGCGCCACGTAGAACCAGCAGATCGCCTGGCCGATGAGCACGGCGGGCCACAGCCAGGCCGCCGACAAGCCCCAAGTGAACGCGGCCATGCCGACACTCATCAGCATCCACGCGTTCGGCGCATTGGCGACGAAGCCGAGCGCCGTGAGCCAGGGACCGACCCGGCGGCTTGCCAGGAACAGGTCGGCGCGCGTATGGGTGCGTCGCCGCGCCCGCTGGGCGGCGAACGCCAGCAGTGCGCCGTACACCGTGCCGGCAATCAGCAGGGCTGTCGTGGACACCATGAGCTCAGTGTGCAGCCCTTGTGCGACGGGCGCGCGCTGTATCGAGGGTGCGACACAGCTCGCGCGCGCCGTCAATCAACCGGGTCGTCGCCCGGGACACATCGTCTGCCTCGACGCTGTAGACATTGCGCGTGCGGACCGCGGCGATGCTGCGCCACTTGCGCCACAGCGCCAATGGCTCGCCGGTCACGTCGTCGGCGACCACGATGATCTCGGGATCGGCTGCGATGACCGCCTCGATGCTGACCGCCGGGGCAAGCTCGGGCAATCGCGCGAACACGTTCTCCCCGCCGCACAGCTCGAGCAGCTCGCTCATGATCTGGCGACCATTGACCGTGTAGAGCGGGTGCTCGCCGATTTGCACGAACACGCGCAGCTTGGGGCGGCCGGAGTACGCTCTGCGCAACGCCTCGATGTCCCGCTCGAACGCCGCCGCGGCGGCGTCGGCCTCGTGCTCGGTGCCGGCGATCTCGCCGATGGTGCGCAAGACCGTGGCCACGTCCGCAAGGCGCTGGGTCTCGAGCGTCTCGACCCGCAGGCCCAGTCCCTCGATGCGTTCGATGAGCGCACGCGGTGTACCGGAGTGCCAGGCGAGCACCACGTCCGGGGTCAATGCGATCAGCCGCTCGAGGTCGACGCGGAATGCATCGCCGACGCGCGGGATGCTGCGGGCCTCGGCCGGGTGATCGCTGTACTCCACGGTGCCCACGATACGCTTGCCGGCGCCGGCCGTGAACGTGAGCTCCGCCAGGTGCGGCGCCAGGGTGACGATGCGCTCGGCCGGCGGCCGGGCGGCGCTCGCGCCGGCGCCGGTCAGCGCGCACGCCGACGCGCATATCGCCAGCATGATGCCACGCAGGCGGCTCACGTCGGGTACCTCGCGCGCACCAATGCCCTGAGGCGTGGCCAGTCGAACAACGGACCGGGATCGGTCTTGCGCCCGGGCGCGATATCGCTGTGGCCGGTCACATTCTCAGGGCTGAGCGTGGGATACGCACGGCACAAGGCGATGATGAGCGCGCTCAGCACGTGATACTGCACCGGTTCGTACGGCAAGTCGTCGGTGCCCTCCAGCTCGATGCCGATGGAAAAGTCGTTGCAGCGTTCGCGCCCGCACCAGCGCGAGGCGCCGGCGTGCCAGGCGCGCTGGTGCAGCGGCACGTATTGCACCACCTCGCCGTCGCGACGGATCAACAGGTGCGCGGACACGCGCGCGGCGGCGATCCCGGCGAAATACGGGTGCACCTCGGGAGGCAGGCTGTTGGTGAACAGCCGGTCGATCCACGGCCCACCGAACTCGCCGGGCGGAAGACTGATCCCGTGGACCACGATGAGCGAAAGATCCGCCCCGTCCGGGCGCGCGTCGCAATTCGGCGAGGGCACCTGGCGGGCGGCGTCGACCAATCCGGTTGCCGGGTCGACCCGCAGGGCGCGCGGGGTGCTGTGACTCGGGTGCGCTGTCATGGGGCGGGAATGATGCCCGTCGTCCCGGGTCACGTCACGCGAACCGCGCACGGGATCCGCACCGGCCCGGGGATGCCAGCGTCCCGGCATGCGGCAAATCCCGTGGCCACCGGTGGCATGAACCGTCACGCCCGCGCTGCGCGACAGGGTGCAGGACGATCCGCCGACGCACCGAGGCCCATACTAGAATGCCGGCATGCGACTGAATCGAATCTATTGCGAGGGGCCGCTGGTCCAGCACGCCGAGGTCGCCCTGCCGTCGGCCGGCGCCTATCACGTGGCGCGGGTGCTCAGGATGCGCGAGGGTGCGTCGCTTGCCGTCTTCGACGGCCAGGGGCTCGAGTACAGCGCCGAGATCGTGCGCGTGGGCGGCGATGGTGTCTGGGTGCGCCTCGGCGCGCAGATTTCCGCCGTCCCCGAATCGCCGCTCAGGCTGACACTGGTGCAAGGCGTCTCGCGCGGCGAGCGCATGGACTGGACGCTGCAGAAGGCCACCGAGCTGGGCGTGGCAGCCATTGCGCCGGTGCTCACCGCCCGCAGCGTCGTGCGCCTGGACGAGAAACAGGCCGAGAAAAAGCGCGCGCACTGGCAGGGCATCGTCGTCGCGGCCTGCGAGCAATGCGGACGCGCACGCCTGCCCACGGTCGCCACGCCGACGACGCTGCGACACTACCTCGCCAATGTGCGCAAGGAGGGCATGCGGCTGGTGCTGAGCCCGTCCGCGCCGGCTTCGTTGGCCGGGCTCACCAGCCTGCCGACGCGCGTGGAAGTATTGATCGGACCCGAGGGTGGCCTCGACGACGACGAGCTCACCGCGGCGCGTGCGGCGGGGTTCATGCCCGTGCGCCTTGGCCCGCGCGTGCTGCGCACCGAGACCGCGGGCGTGGCGGCCCTGACGGTGCTGCAGGCACTGTGGGGCGATCTGCAGTAGGACGCGCCGGGGACCGCGTCCGCCCTGCGCTCAGGCGGCGCGCGTCTCCTCGCTGATCATCTGCTCGAGACATTCGAAGTCGGGGATCAGCGGCGATTCGTTGAGCATGCGCACCTGGCACAAGACGGGGCCGCGCTCGGGGAAGGGGCGGCTCGGGTCGGGCTTCACCACGTCGGCGTTCACGCGCACCAGTTGCGGGAAGCCCTGGGTCGCCACGCCGAAATAGCCGCCCGCGAGCTGACTGCCGATGGCCACGAAAATCACGATGCGGGTGCGCCCGCCCGGCGGCGGAAACGGCTGACCGCAGGCGACCTCGAACGAGATCACCGGGACCGGTCGCCCGCTCCAGCGGATGGTGCCGAGATACCAGGGCGGCGTACCCGCCATCTTCTCGGGCACCTGCCAGGTGACGACCTCGGCCACGCAGGCACGCGGCACGATGAGCCGCTCGTGCGCAAGCGGCACGAGCAGGCTGTAGAGCTCGGCAGCCGAAGTTCCCTTCATCTCACATACACCTCTTCACGCCAGCTTGCGCCGCGCCTGCACCAGCGGCTCGATGGCGTCGAGCAGCTGGTTCTCCTGGTAAGGCTTGCCGAGGTAATCGTTCACCCCGAGCTCGATGGCGCGTGCACGGTGCTTCTCGCCGACCCGCGAGGTGATCATCACGATGGGGATGTCCGCCAGACGCGGGTCGGAGCGCACGTGCCCGGCAAGCTCGTAGCCGTCCATGCGCGGCATCTCGATGTCGAGCAGGATGATGTCGGGCTGGTGTTCCTGCAGGATGGACAGCGCGTCCACGCCGTCCTTCGCCGTCATGACGCGCATGCCGTGGCGCTCCAGCAGGCGCTGGGTGACCCGGCGCACGGTGATGGAATCGTCCACCACCAGCGCGAACGTGCGTTGGTCTTCTTCGGGACCCTGCGCCACGAGGCTGCGCGTGCGCCACTCCGAGCGCACCAGCGCGCCCATGTCGAGAATGATGACGATGCGCCCGTCGCCGAGGATGGTGGCCCCCGCGATGCCGCGAATGCCGGCGATCTGCGGCCCGACGGACTTGACCACCATTTCGCGGCTGCCCACCAGTTCGTCGGTGACCAAGGCGGTGGAGTGCTCCCCCGCACGGATCAGCACGACGGGCACGGACACCTCCGTGTCCGGCAGCACCGACGGCGGGCCGTCGATGAACGCACCCAGATGCTGGAACCGGTAGACCTGACCGCCGTAGCTGAACGTGGGCGTTTCCTCGGCGAGGTGCTTCTGCACCTGCGAGCGCGTCACGCGCGCCACGCCTTCGACCGATGGCAGCGGCAGTGCGTACAGCTCGTCGCCCGTGCGCACGATGAGCGCCTGGGTGATGGCCAGGGTGAACGGCAGACGGATGGTGAACTTCACGCCCTGCCCCGGCTGCGATGCGGTATACAGCGCGCCGCCGAGTTTCTTGATCTCGGTCACCACCACGTCCATGCCGACGCCGCGGCCGGCGTGATGCGTGACCGAGCTCGCGGTGCTGAAGCCCGGCTCGAGGATGAGCTGCAGGGCTTCCTCGTCGGTCAGCTCGCGACCGGGTTGCAGGAGCCCACGGGCCTGGGCGCGCGCCCGTACCGCCTGCACGTCGATGCCGCGGCCGTCGTCCTCGAGCACGATCACCATCTCCGAGCCTTCGCGGT
>QGUO01000497.1 GCA_003242495.1 Pseudomonadota bacterium
CTTCCTCGTCGAGCCCAACATCGACTCCGACTATCCGCTCAAGCCCCGGTCGGCCGCTCCGGGCGGCCGGAGATCGGCCGGCAGGCGTACTCGATCGCCGCAGTGAACGAGTTCGATCCGCTGTTCGACGATGTGTATGCCTACTGCGAAGCCCAGGACATCGAGATCGACACGCTCATCCACGAGGACGGCGCCGCGCAGATGGAGATCAACCTCCTGCATGGCAATGCCATGTCGCTCGCCGACCAGGTCTTCCTGTTCAAGCGCACCGCGCGCGAGGCCGCGCTGCGACACAAGATGTACGCCACCTTCATGGCCAAGCCCATGGCGCGTGAGCCCGGCAGCGCCATGCACATCCATCAGAGCGTGATCGACCGGCGCACGGGGCAGAACATTTTCAGCGATGCCGACGGCCGTCCGTCGCAGCTGTTTTTTTCGCACATCGCCGGGCTGCAGCGCTACCTGCCGGCGGCAATGTCGCTGTTCGCGCCCAACGTGAACTCCTATCGACGCATCACGCGCCACCACTCCGCACCCATCAACACCCAATGGGGCTACGACAACCGCACGGCCGGGCTGCGCGTGCCGGTCTCGCCTCCTGCGGCGCGGCGGGTCGAGAATCGGGTCGGCGGCGCCGATGCCAATCCCTACCTGGCGATCGCCGCCTCGCTGGCCTGCGGCTACTTGGGCATGGTCGAGGGCCTGAAGCCGAGCGAGCCCATCACCGGCAGCGCCTACGACCTGCCGTTTTCACTGCCACGGAACATCGAAGACTCGCTGCGCCTGCTGCGCGAGTGCCGGCCGCTCATCGACGTGCTCGGGGAGCGCTTCGTGCTGGCGTACTCGGCGGTCAAGGAAAACGAGTACGAGACCTTCCTTCAGGTGATCAGCTCCTGGGAGCGCGAGCACCTGTTGCTGAATGTCTGAGCCCGATGACCTGCGCTCGCGCGCCTGGCGGCGCGCCGCGCACCGGCGTGTGGCACGTCGAAAACGCCCGCCGAGTGCGCTCGTTGAAGCTGGATCGAGCCGCTCGAGCCAAACCGGGCCGCGCTCGGCGCACACGCGCGGGGAAGCGCCGCCAAGCGCGCTGCGAACGCTACCCAAGGCGTCTTTGCTGCGCTAACCTCGCGCCTCGCAGAGCGCAGCCCCTTCGTCGCGCCTGCGGCCGTCGCTCCAACCTTCGTCGAATCGCACCGTCAACCCGCTGGGAGATGCCCTGAAATGAGTCAACGAGTCCGCGTTGCCTTCATCGGCCTCGCCGCTGCCCTGGCGGCAGCCGGCTGCGGCCGGCAGGAGGAAGCGCCGTCGACCGAGCGTGCCGCCACGGGGGGGGAGCCCCAGGTCCTGCACGTCCTCAACTGGTCCGACTACATCGCCGAGGACACGGTGCCCGGGTTCACCCAGCAAACCGGCATCCGTGTCACTTATGACGTCTTCGACTCGAACGACGTGCTCGAGACGCGGTTGCTCGCCGGCAGCTCCGGCTTCGACGTGGTGGTGCCCTCGTCCTCGTTCCTCGAGCGCCAGATCCGCGCCGGCGTATTCAGGAAACTGGACAAGAGCCAGCTTCCCAATCTGGCGCACATGGATCCCGTCATCATGGAGCAGGTCGCCAAGCACGACCCGGGCAACGATTACTCGGTGCCCTACATGTGGGGCACCACCGGCATCGGCTACAACGAGGCGGCGATCAAGAAGATCCTGGGCGATACACCGCTCGACAGCTGGGATTACATCTTCGATCCGGCGAAGGTGAAGCAATTCGCCGGCTGCGGCGTGTCGGTGCTCGACGCGCCGGACGAGCTGCTCAAGCTCGTGCTGCACTGGATGGGGCGCGACCCCAACAGCGAGAGCGCCGAGGACCTGGCCGCCGCCGAAGAGCGGCTGCTGGCGATTCGCCCGTATATCCGCAAGATTCATTCCTCGCAGTACATCGACGATCTCGCCAATGGCGACGTCTGCGTGGCCATCGGCTGGAGCGGTGACATCCTGCAGGCGCGTGACCGCGCCGCGAAGGCCGGCCGTGGCGTATCGGTGAAGTACGCCATCCCGAAGGAAGGCACCATCATCTGGTTCGACATGCTCGCCATCCCGAACGATGCGCGGCATCCCGACAACGCCCACGCGTTCATCAATTACCTGATGGACCCCGAGGTTGCGGCGCGCAATTCTAACTATGTCAAGTACGCAAACCCCAACGTCGCCTCGACCGAGCTGCTCGATGAAGCCGTGCGCAACGATCCCGGCATCTATCCGACGCCGGAAGTGCGCGGGAAGCTTTTCCCGGCGCTCGCCTACAGCGCGGACTTCCAGCGTCTGATGAACCGCATGTGGACCCGCTTCAGGACCGGGCGGTAGCCGCGCGGCTGCCGATTCGTCCAACGCGATTTGAACGCCGCGATACGCGACATGAAGACAAGTGCGCGCCCGCAGCCTTCGCTGCCGGCCTGGAGTGATCCCGAAGCGGTTCCCTACGTCAGCATCGAGGGGGTGACCAAGAAGTTCGGCGACTACGTCGCCGTCGACGACGTCACCCTCAAGATCTACCGTGGAGAGCTGTTCTGCCTGCTGGGCGGCTCGGGCTCGGGCAAGACCACGCTGCTGCGCATGCTGGCGGGCTTCGAGGAGCCCACCAGCGGGCGCATTCTCATCGACGGGGTGGACATGACCGGCATCCCGGCGTACGAGCGGCCGGTGAACATGATGTTCCAGTCCTACGCGCTGTTCCCGCACATGACCGTCGAGCAGAACGTGGCCTTTGGCCTGAAGCAGGACAAGGTGCCCAAGGCCGAGATCGCCGAGCGCGTGGCCGAGA
>QGUO01000498.1 GCA_003242495.1 Pseudomonadota bacterium
GCGATGCACGTCCTCGGCCGCCGCCAGCACGGGCGCGAACGCCTCGCCGACGAACAGCCTGCGCAGATGCGCGCGGATCTCGCTCTTCCACGAGGTGCGCAGCGTCCGATCCTGCAGCAGGTCGAACAGCCGCGTCTGCGGCTCGCGCTCGAGACGTTGCTCCAGATCGCGCCTGAGCGGCGCATAGCCGAGGGCGTCGAGCTGCTGCAGGGCGGCGGCCAGCGGCGTGTCGAGATTCTCGTACAGGTAGCGCCAGCGCTCGCGCGTGGCGCCAAGCAGCTGCAACGCCTCGCTGCGTCGCCCGGCGAGCAGTTCCTCGCGGGAAGTGCGCGCGATCTCCGGATCATCGACCTTACCGAGCGGCAGGTCGCCGGCGAAAAACGCCTCGAGCTCGTCGATCAGACACAGCTTGTTCTTGAAAGACAGCTCGATGTTGATGCGCTCGATGGCGTCGGTGTAATCGCCCATGCGCTCGAGCGGGATCACCACGTCCTCGTTGATCTTGAAGGCGTTGGTATGACGGGCGATGGCCGCGGTGCGCGAGCGATCCAGCCAGAACTTGCGACGCGCCTCGGGACTCACGGCCACGAAACCCTCGCCGCCGCGACTGTTGGCGATGCGCACGACCTCCGAGGTGGCGCGCGCCACGGCCGCCTCGTCATCGCCCACGATGTCGCCGAGCAGCACCATCTTGGGCAGCGCGCCGCGCCGCGACTTGGTGGCATAGCCGACCGCGCGCAAATAGCGTTCGTCCAGATGCTCGAGACCGGCCAGACGCACGCCCTCGGCGCGCGCCTGTGCACCCGGCTCGTCGAGCAGCCGCTTGATCTCCACGATGGACGGGATGGCATGACGCGCCTGACCGAAGAACTCGAGGCACACCGTGCGCGTGTGCCTGGGCATGCGATGCACGAGCCAGCGCGCCGCCGTGATCACGCCATCGCAGCCCTCCTTCTGCACCCCGGGCAGCCCACCGAGGAACTTGTCGGTGACGTCCTTGCCGAGACCGGTCTTGCGGAACTTGCGCCCTTCGATCTCGAGCCGCTCGGTGCGCAGCACGCGCGCGCGCTGCGGAGCGGCGCGCCCGTCTTTCCACACCAGCTCGAACGTCGCCACCGGGGCCTCGTGGATCTTGCCGAGGTTGTGCCCGATGCGACTCACCTCCAGCCAGTTGCCCTCCGGGTCGACCATCCGCCACCAGACGAGATTGTCCACCGCCGTGCCCCACAGCACGGCCTTCTTGCCGCCCGCATTCATCGCGACGTTGCCCCCGATGCAGGACGCGTCCGCGGACGTCGGGTCGACGGCGAAGACGTAGCCGGCCTGCTCGGCGACCTGGGCGACGCGACGGGTGACCACGCCGGCCTCGCTGTAAATGGTCGGCACGGCCTGCGCGAGCCCCGGCAGCGCGCTCATCTCGACCGGATCGAGTCGTTCGAGCTTTTCGGTGTTGATCACCGCGGCGAGCGGCGTGAGCGGTATGGCGCCACCCGTGTAGCCGGTGCCCCCGCCGCGCGGGATGATGGTCAGCCCGAGCTCGATGCAGGCGCGCACCAGGGCCGGGATCTCGCGCTCGCTGTCCGGGAACAACACGACGAAGGGGTATTCCACGCGCCAGTCGGTGGCGTCAGTCACGTGGGACACGCGCGCGAACGCGTCGAAGCGCACATTGTCGGCGCGCGTATGGCGCTCCAGCCGACGCCGGGCGCGGCGGCGCAGGCTCACGGTGCGCTCGAACCCCTCGGCGAACGCCTCCACGGCGCCACGTGCCGCGGCGAGCAGCTCGCCGACCTTGCGGTCACGCTCGCGATCGTCCGGCTCGCGCCGCCGTTCGATCTCGTTCAGCCGATGGTATAGCGCCTCGATCAGCAGGCGGCGACGCTTGGGGTTGTCGATCAGGTCGTCCTGCAGGTACGGATTGCGCGCCACCACCCAGATATCGCCCAGCACTTCGTAGAGCATCCGCGCCGAGCGGCCGGTGCGCCGCTCCGCGCGCAGCTCGTCGAGGATCCGCCACACCGGCTCCCCGAGCAGGCGAACGACGATTTCACGGTCGGAAAACGACGTGTAGTTGTAGGGGATTTCACGCAGCCGCACGGGCGGCTCGGCCGCAGCCGGCGGCTGCGCAGCGAAGGATTCGTGCGCTGGAAGCGGATTCGACAATGGGCGTGGCTCGTAGACTTGGACGGCGAAACAAAGGACAAAATTGTAGTGGGCAGCGTGCCACTTCCACCACCTCTTCATCCCTTATATCCGCCCAACCAACGGGCATAAGCACCCCCGATCGCATCGTGGGCGCGCATTTGCGGGCGCGGCGCCCCGCAACGACTCGCGCAGGCCGGGCACGCCGTGCAAGACTGCGCTTTTCGCGGCAGGCGTCATGCTCCTCGCGACTTTTTCAGGCTGCTGGCCCTTGCTGCTCGGCATGGGCATCCTGATGCTGGGCGCGGGCCTGCAGGGCACGTTGATCGGCGTGCGCGCCACGCTCGAGGACTTCCCGACCTACGTCACCGGTCTGGTGATGTCCTGCTACTACCTCGGCTATCTCGGCGGCACGTCGGTCACGTCGCGGCTCGTGCAGCGCGTCGGACACGTACGCGTCTTCGCGGCGCTCACCGCGCTCGCCGCGGTGTCGATCCTGATCCAGGGGGCGTTCGTCGAGCCGCTGCTCTGGGCCATCGTGCGCGGCGCATCGGGTTTTTGCTTCGCCGGCATCTACGTGGTGGCCGAAAGCTGGCTCAACGATCGCGCCACCAACAGCAACCGCGGCACCCTGCTCTCGGCGTACATGGTGATCCTGTACGGGGGCCTGGGC
>QGUO01000499.1 GCA_003242495.1 Pseudomonadota bacterium
CGAGTACTACATGGAGACCATCCAGGCCGGCCGCGCCGATCCCTGGTACATGCTCGACAACGCCGAGGCGTGCCTGCGCGATCTCGGCGACGCGCCGCGCGTGCCGCGCGTGCCCGGCGACCTGGAAGGCGCCGACAGCGCGCACACCCTGGTGATCGGGCCGCTGTCGGAGACCGTGGCGGCGCCCACCGAGTACGAGAAAACCGCCGTGCTCGATCCCGCGTCGCACATGGCGCAGCAGGTGCGCGCCAGTGCGCCGCCGGTGGCCGGACCGCCCGAGGCCAAGCCGCCCGAGCCCCAGCCGGCCATGGCGGCTGCCGACCGGGAGATCGATCCGGAGTTCCTCGAGCTGTTCATCGAGGAAGCCAAGGACGAGATCGCCAAGCTCCAGGAGTTCTTCCCCCAGTGGGACGAGAACCCGCAGAACGCGGACGCACTGATCAACATCCGCCGCTCCTTCCATACGCTCAAGGGCAGCGGGCGCATGGTCGGCGCACAACGCATCGGCGAGTTCGCCTGGGCGATCGAGAACATGTTGAACCGCGTGATCAACAAGACGCTCGACCGCACGCCCGACATGATGGTCGTGATGCGCGAGGCCGTGGCCGCCGTGCCGGAGCTGGTCGAGCAGCTCGAGACCGGCCGTGCGCCGCAGCTCGACATCGAACGCATCATCGCCGGCGCCGACGCCCTCGCCGGCGCGCGCGCGCCGGCCGCGGCGCCCTCGTCCGGCAAGGCTGCACCCGGCGCTCGGGCGCCGGTTGCCAGCGCGCCACCACCGGCGCCTGCGCCGCCGGCGCGTCCTGCACCCGTGTTGCAACCGGGCGGGCAGCCGTCCGCGGGAGAAAAAAAAACAGTCGAGGTGATGGACCCCGCGCTGCACGAGATCTACAGCAAGGAAACCGTCGGCCACCTCGCCACCATTCGTGAGTTCATCGCGGCGGCGCCGCCCACGCCTCCCTACCCGGTCACCGAGGCGCTGCACCGGTCCTGTCACACCCTGAGCGGCACCGCCAAGACCGCCGGCGCGCGCCAGGGCATCAAGATCGCCGAGCCCCTCAACCGCTACATCCGCAAGCTCTACGACAACTCCATCGGGCTGCCTGCCGAGGGTCTCGAGGTCCTGAAGGACGCGGCCGAGGCCATTCAGCAAGTGGTCGAGCACATCAACGAGGATACGGGTTTCTTCGTCGGCCACGGCGCCATCGTCGAGCGCCTGGAAGGGCTCGAGCGTGCGCTCGACGACGAGCTCGCGCGCCTGGCCGAGGCGGTGGAGGCATCGGCCGTCTCGCCGCCGGTCATCATCGAGCCGGACGCGACGCAGGACCCGACAGACGACGCGGACGTCATCGAGCTCGACATGGTGGATTTCTCCGAGCTCGGGCTGGACGCGTCCGCAAATCAGGAGTCCCCTGCCGGCGCCGCAGACGCTGCGCCCGACGAGGCCGCGCAGCCGCCGCAGGCGGCGGACGAGGGCGACACCGTCCAGCACCTGGCGCTCGGACCGGAAGCGATCGGCCCGGAGGCGCCGACCGCGCCCGAGGAGCCTGGCGAAGCGGTGATCCTCGAGGCGCCCGAGGAGGAATCCTTCGAAGAGGGCGAGGCCATCGTGCTCGAGGCATCGCCGGCGCATGACGCCCGGGCAGAGGACGATTCCGCAGCGCCCGCCGCCGGCATCGAAGTCGAGGAAACGCCGTTCGAGGCGCTCGACACGACTGGCGAGGAGGCTGCGACGGTCGAGGTGCCCGCCCTGGACGACATGCTGCCGCCCCTGATCGACGAGGGTACGACGGCGCAAGGACCGGCGCCGAGCGAGCCGCGCGTCGAGGAGCCGACCGTGACCACGCCAGCCGTGGCGTCCACGTCAACGCCCGGGATGGTGGCGGCAGCGGAGCCCGGGGTGGATCCCGGCGCCGAGTTCGGGCAGGCGTCCGCAATGGCAGCCGCTGCGGAGCCTGGCGAGCCGGGCGGGGCGGAGCACGCAGCGCCCGCGGCGGCGCGGCCCGCGTCCGCGGCGGACACACCCGAGCCCGAGCCGCCGGTGTCCGGGTTGCCGGCTGTTGAGCCGACTGCGGCGGCACCGCCGCCCGCAGCCGCCACGCCGCCGCCCGTCCTCGCGCCGGAGCCGGAGGTGCTGGAGGACGACGAGGCATTCGACCCGGAAGTCGCCGAGATCTTCACCGAGGAGGCGACCGAGCTGCTCGAGACCGCTGACAATGCGTTGTCCGCCTGGATGCGCGACCGCAGCAACAGCGCGCTCATGTTCGAGCTGAAACGCGCCCTGCACACCCTCAAGGGCGGCGCCCGCATGGCCGGCATCCGCGCCATGGGCGATCTCAGCCACGAGCTGGAAACCTTCATGCAGATGATGGAGGCGGGCATGATGCCGGCGGAAGCGCCGGTGTTCGATGCCTTGCAAGCCAGTCTCGATGAGCTGCATCGCATGCGCGATACGGTCAGCCAGGGCGGGCGCTGTGCACCGGCGCGTGCACTGATTGCGCGCATTCGTGCGCTCGCGGGACAGGAGACCGCCGAGGAGCCCTCGCCCGAATCGACGGCCGCGGCGTCCGCCGGCGCTTCGCCGGCGCCCCAGGCGGACACGCCCGCGGCGCCGTCCGCGCCACCGCCCGTGCTGCAGCAGGTCGAGCCCCCGCCGGCGCCGGTGCTGTCGGTCGAGCCGGTCGAACCGGTCGAGCCGGAGCAGCCCTCGGCGCCCACGCTTCAACCGCAGCCCCACTCGCACTCGACGCCCGTGCTCGCCGCTGATCCGGAGCCCGGGCAGGGGGCGCCGACCCTTGTGCCCGAGCCGGAG
>QGUO01000074.1 GCA_003242495.1 Pseudomonadota bacterium
GATCGGGAGAGCGTACGAAAGCCATGCGGCCGTCGCGCGGCGGACGATTGATGGTTACGCCATGGTCCATCAGCCGCTGGCACGTCGCGTAAATGTCCTCCACCTCATAGGCGATGTGCCCGAAATTGCGTCCGCCGGTATACGTCTCCGGGTCCCAGTTCCAGGTGAGCTCGATCTGTGCCGCGTCGTCACCCGGTGCGGCCAGGAAGACCAGAGTGAAGCGTCCCTTCTCGTTCTCCACGCGCCGCAGCTCGCGTAAGCCCAGCGCATCGCAATAAAAGCGCAACGACTCGTCGAGATCGGTGACACGAACCATGGTGTGCAGGTATTTCATGGGGCAGGCCGGATGTTGCTGTTCAGAGGGTCTATCTGGCGCTTGCATGATCTTGCCGAGCGCCTGACTCGAGATGATGCATCGGGCGGGCGGTACCGGCAATCCGAGCGGCTGGCGCACGGGAAGCAGGTCGCGCGCGAGTGCGTTCCCGGCCGACGCCGGGCGCCGACCGGACCGGAGCGCGCGCCGCTGCCGCTTCCGTTAGCGCGCCGTGCGCTGGATCGGTTCGCGGCCTTCGGGGTGGAACTCGAGCGACACGGAGTTCAGGCAGTAACGACGGTAGGTCGGCGGCGGACCGTCATCGAAGACGTGCCCGAGGTGCGCATCGCAACGTCGGCAACGGATCTCCGTGCGACGCATCCCGTGGCTGTCGTCGAACAGCTCGACGATGTGGGCCTCGTCGAAGGGCGTATGGAAGCTCGGCCACCCCGTGCCCGACTCGAATTTGGTCTGACTGTTGAACAACGGCAGCCCACACAGGCGGCACGCATAGAGCCCCGGCTCCTTGTGGTGGAGCAGCGCGCCGCAGAACGGCCGCTCGGTGCCCTGGTGCAGGATGACGTGACGCTCCTCGGGCGAGAGCTCGCGGGCGAGCGCCTCGCGCTCGGCGGGACTCAGCGGGCGCAGGTCGTAGCCGCTGGGGGAGGCGGTGAGCTCGGACATGGCGACATCCTCTTGGCGAAACGGCCGCGACGGCGGCCGGTCTGCGCAGATTAACGCATCGGCGCACGTCACTGGGATGGCGTCCCCCGCCGGTGTCATCCGTCGGGAATCCGCCGTATGATCAGGGCGGCATGATCAACGATTTCTCCGGCGATTCATCCGCTTCGTCCGACGCTCCGCCGCCTCCCATCCCGCACAGCTACTGGGTGGAGCCCGGGCGGCTGCTCGCCGGGGAGTACCCCGGCCCGAGCGCGCCCGGCGAGGCCGCCACGCGGCTCGAGAAGCTGCTCGAGGCCGGCATCACCTGTTTCATCGACCTGACCGAGCGCGGCGAGTTACCGAGCTACGACACGCTGCTCGCCTCGGTGGCCGGGGTCGAGCACCGGCGTTTCCCCATTCGCGACCACGGCGTGCCGGCTTCGCCGTCCCTGGTGGTCGAGGCGCTCGATGCCATCGACGCGGCGCTTGCCGCCGGGCACACGGTCTACGTGCATTGCCGTGCCGGCATTGGCCGCACCGGCACGCTGGTGGGCTGTTATCTGGCGCGACGACGCCGTTGCCGGGGCAGCGAGGCGCTCGCATTGTTGCAGCACCTGTGGCGCCAATGTCTGCGCTCGCGGAGCTGGCCCGAGGTCCCCGAGACCGCCGAGCAGCTCGAGTTCGTGCGCGCCTGGCGCGAGCCGGCGCTGGCGCGGAGCGCAGGCCTGACCGAGCGTGCGCAGGGCGCGCTGATCGGGCTGGCAATCGGCGAGGCGCTGGGCTGGCTGGCAAGTGAGATCGGCCCGGATGCGCAGGCCGTGCGCCGCGAGGCATCGACGCCCGGTGCGGACCTGCGCACCGGCATCGCGACGGCGACCACTGTATGCCTGGCCGAAAGCCTGCTGGCCTGCGCCGGGCACGAGCCGCAGGACCAGATGCAGCGCTACGCCGCGTGGCTGCGTTCGGTGGCGAGGGACGAGCCGCTGTCGGGCGAGCTGCGCCGCGCGCTGGCCGCCTGGCAATGGTCACACAAGCCGCTTGCCGGAACACACGATCCGAACAATCGCGATCCCCACTCGCTCGCGCGCACGGTTGCGGTAGCGCTCTATTGGTGCTTCGATCCGCCGCGCGCCGTGGAGTTGGCCGCCGAGGCGTCGCGTACCACGCACCAATCGCCGGTGGTTCTGGAGGCATGCCGCGTCTGGGCGGCACTGCTCATCGATGCGTTGAGCGGCATGAACGCGAGTGCTTTGTTGACCATGCAATCGAGTGCGGCCATCGCGTCCGTGCGTCAGCGCGGCCTGCGCAAGGACGTACTCACGCTGGTCGACGGCCGTTGGCGCACGGCCAGCTCGCATGGTGGTGGCGTGCTGTCGGTCATCGGCACCGCGCTCTGGGCGTTCGAGCGTGCGACGACCTTCGACGACGGCCTGTTCGCCGCCATCACGGTGTCACGTGCACCGCAGACCGTCGGTGCCTTGTACGGCACGTTGGCCGGCGCGAGCGGCGGTGTGCCGGCGATTGCGCCCGAATGGCGCGCTGCGCTTGCGCAGGAGGCGCAGCTGCGCGCGCTGGCCGAACGACTGCTCGATGGGGGCGCGCTGTGAAACGTCGCACCCGCGCGCGCCGCCGTCCCGGCGCACTTGGCGTGAGTGCGACTGACCGACGAGCAACTCCTCGCGCAGCGTGTTCGTGCTGGAGGCGAATGCCAACCCCAACGAGCCTGGGCGAGGATTTCCCCGAGTCGGCCCATACCGACGGCCTGCCGTACGAAAAGCTGCTCGAGCGCATCGTTCGGCTGGGCACGCGATACCGGGCCGCGTGGCGCGGGATGGATGCCTGACGCCGCCACGCGGGAGCGGCCCGACCCGTCCCGCTGCCAGGTTCAGGAGTCGCCGTCACGCTGTGCGGCCTGACCGAGCCATTCGCCCAGCCATTTCTCCACCTCGCGGTGCCACTGGATGCTGTTGGCTGGCTTGAGCACCCAGTGGTTCTCGTCGGGGTAGAACAGCAGGCGGCTCGGAATCCCGCGTCGCTGCAGTGCCGTGAACGTGGCGATGCCCTGCGAATAGGGCACGCGATAATCGCGTTGCCCGTGGATCACCAGCATGGGCGTGCGCCACTCGGCAACATGATTGACGGGATTGTGCTTCTCGTGGTTGCGCGGCACCTCGAACTGGGGGCCGCCGAACTCCCACTCGTCGAACCACAGCTCCTCGGTGGTGTATGCCATGGCGCGGTTGTCGAAGATGCCCGCGTGGTTCACCAGGCACTTGAACGGTCCCGGTCCGTCCCCCTTGTTCCAGTTGCCCGCGATCCAGTTGATCATGTAACCGCCGTAGGAGGCGCCGAGCGCGCACATGCGCTCGCCGTCGAGCCAGGGATACTTCTCGAGCGCCGTGGCCAGGCCCTTGCGCAGATCCTCCAGCGGCTTGCCGCCCCAGTCCTGGGTGATGGAATCGGTGAACGCCTGGCCGTAGCCCGGGGAACCATGGAAGTCGATGAACACCGCAGCGTAGCCTGCGCCGGCGTAAGTCTGGGGATTCCAGCGATAGCTCCACTGGTTACCGAAGGACACCTGCGGACCGCCATGCACGATGAAGGCGACGGGATAGCGGCGCGTCGGATCGAAATTGGCCGGGCGCATGGCATAGCCGTATACAGTCTCGTCATTGGCGCCGAGGAAGGTGAACTGCTCGGGCTCCCCCATGGCTCGCTCGGCGAGCAGCGCGGCATTCATGCGCGGTAGCTCGCGCAGCTCGCCCCCGCGGAGCGTGAAGGTCATGAGCTCCGCGGGCGATTTCAGGGAAGCCAGCGTGAAGACGATGTCGCGCTCGCCGACACTGAAGGACTCGACCCGGCCGGGACCGGTGAGCAATGTGGGCTTGCCGCTTTTCAGGTCGATGGCCCATAGGGGATGCTGGCCGAAATGGTCGGCCGTCGTATAGAGCGTGCGCCCGTCGGCGGAGAAGGCCAGGCCGGATGCCGAGCGATCCCACTCCTCGGTGAGCACGCGCCGTTCGCCGGTCTTGCGGTCGAGCACCACGATGCGGAAGCGGTCGGCCTCGAATCCCGGCCGTTGCATGGCGCGCCAGGCCAGCAAATTGCCGTCGGGCGAGAACACCGGCCCGGTATCCCACGCCGGATTGTCGGCGGTGAGATTGCGCGGCTCGCTGCCCTCGACCTCGGCTTCGTAGAGATCGAAGTTCGTGGACCAGGGCTCTGACCTTCCCTTGATCCGGGCGGTGAACACCAGGCGCGTGCCATCGGGTGAGAACGTGTACTCGCTGGCGTCGCCGAAAGGTCTCGAGGGCACGTCGGCATCGAGCGTGCCGCTGATCGAGCGCGGCGTACCGGCCCGGCCGTTCTCGAGCGGCGCGACGAAGAGCTGCGACACCCGCCCGTCGCGCCACGTATCCCAGTGCCGCACGAACAAGCGATCGTAGACCATGCCGGAGGCGGGCGAGTCTGCACGCGCGCGCAGCCGCTCAGCCGTGCAGGCGAGGTCCGGGCATTCGGGGAAGACCTCGAGCGTGAGGGCGATGTGCGCGCCGTCGGGCGCCAGCTTGAACGTGCCGACATCGAGGGGATAGTCGGTGACCTGTTGCGCCTCGCCGTTGTCCGCCGGCAGCCGCCACACCTGGCTCGAGCCGCTGCGCGCGGACAGGAAGTACAGGAAGCGCCCATCCGGGGACCATTGCGGATGCCAGTCGTTCTCCGGATGCGTCGTGAGCCGGCGCGGCATGGCATTTCGTGCGGTGACGTCCAGCGACCACAGGTCGGTGCGGCCACGATTGGCCGCCATGTCGGTGGTGCGCACCGTGAACGCGACGGTGCGCCCGTCAGGGGAGAGCACCGGCTCCGACAGCCGCTTCAAGCGCACCAGGTCTTCGACCGAGAACGGGCGCCTGTCCTGGGTCCCGGTGAGGGCAGGGTCTTTGTTCTGTGCCTGCGCGAGGCAGGCCACGAGCACGAGCAGCGCGCAGGGCAGCGCACGCAACGAGGTGAGCTTCATCATCGTTCGAAAGGCTCCGCGAACGGCCGCAGGTCCAGGTTCTTCGAGTGGGCCAAGTATCCTATCTGCGACGGCGCGCGTCACTTCTCGCGAAAGACCGCGAACACGCTCGTGTAGCCGTGCAGACAGGTCTGGTCCTGCACCGGTCCGATTTCTCCGCCACAGAAGAAGCCCCCGACCGGCACGTCGGCGACCAGTCGGCGGAAGGCGTTGGTGTCGTGATCGGGCTGCCCGTACAGCCCGGCGCCGCGGCCGACGCAGGAGAACAGCAGCGCCCCCGCAGGCTCCGCGCCGGCTTGATCGAGACGGTGTGCCGCCAGCGCGCGCTCCAGGTCATACGCCGAGGTCGTCGCATCCCGCAGATGAAATTGCACCACGCTGTTCTCGGGCACACGCGCATTGATCCACAGCGCGCCGCTCTCCGGGTCCATGCCGAGGATGTTGCGCACCAGGAAATCACCCGGCAGGTACTCGGTGGCGCCCGGGCGCATGGCGAGCCCGAGAAACAGCGCCTGGCCGAACAGCTCGCGGTCGGCAGGCGGGGAGCGCTCGAACAGCTCGGAGATGGCGTCCCGCGGGCAGCGCCCGTCGAGCTCCCGGATCAGGTTCTCGTGCGCCAGGGTCGCGAACATGGGGTCACCCACGGGGCGACAGCCCTGCGCCACCACGGTGCTCATCTCCACGTTGCCGGTGAGCGCCAGAGTGATCACGCCCGAACGATGGACCTCGTCGTCGAGGTAGAGCACCGAGCCCCCCGGCTGGGCTGCGCCGCTCGCCAGGCCGCCGGCCTTGGGGGCGCGCGGGAAGGCCCGGTCGAGCCCCTTGAGGAAGGTCTCGGCTTCGAAGCTGAACGGATCGGCAAGCACCAGCAAGGCCGGCTCCTGGCGCGCCGTCAGGTGCAGCGCATCCTCCCAGACCCGCGACTCTGTATACATCGGGGGCACCTCGGAGGGGTCGAGATGCATGCCCTTCAGATGCACACCCGGGAGCACCGCCCCGGTGACGGCCAGCGCCGGCCCGTCCTCGACCTCGCGGCCGCCGCCGATGACGCCGCTGGCACAGCAGCCGAACAGGAACGCGTTGTCGAACTCGCGCCTGACGAGCTCCGGCAGGGCCAGGTAGTGCGGAGCATGGGCATTGCTCACGAACACCGTGAGCAGGTCCGGCTCGCGGCGTCCGAGCCCGTGGAACACCGCCTCGGCGGCGCGTTCCACGGCGGTGGTGAGCGAGCCGTCGGTTTCGACGGTGGAGGCCCAGCGCATGCTCATCTCACACCAACGTGGTTGTGCGGTTGCGCTCGCGAGGCGCGACGGTCGGCAAAGCCATGTTCATCGATGTCCCTCTGCCAAGCCTGGGCGGATCGTCCTGGCCGAGGCCGTACGATGGCACGAGACGGGCATAATAGGTAGTCGGCCAGGACCGGACACCCTGCCGCCGGCGGAGGCCGGCCGCTTCCCCTGACGCACCGCGACCGGGCGGGAGCCGGCAGGCGCCGCGATCGGGCCGCGGCATGGCATGTGCCCGGCTCTGCTGGCATTCTTACGCCTCCTGACTCCACGCCACGCCGCTTTCACCCACGTTCATGAGTTCCGACTACCGTCTCTCGACGCTCGCCGTCCGTGCCGGGCAGGTCCGTACGCACGAGGGCGAGCACTGCGAACCGATTTTCACGACCTCGAGCTATGTGTTTCGCAGCGCCGCTGAAGCTGCGGCGCGCTTTGCCGAGACGGAGCCCGGGAACATCTACTCGCGGTTCACCAATCCCACGGTGCGCTGTTTCGAGGAGCGGCTCGCGGCGCTGGAAGGCGGTGCGGCCTGCGTGGCCACGTCCTCGGGCATGGCGGCCATCCTCGGCACCTGCATGGCCCTGCTCCAGGCGGGAGATCACGTGGTGTGCTCGGACAGCGTGTTCGGCTCGACCATCGCCCTGCTGAACCGGTACCTGGTCAAGTTCGGCCTCGGGGTGACCTATGTGCGCCCGGACGATCCGGAGGCCTGGCGTCGTGCCATACGGCGCGAGACGCGCCTGTTCCTGCTCGAAACGCCCTCGAACCCGCTGTGCGGGGTCGCGGACATCCAGGCCATCGCCGCCATCGCCCACGAACGCGACATCCTGCTCGCGGTGGACAATTGTTTCTGCACGCCCGCCTTGCAGAAGCCGCTCGAGCTGGGCGCCGACCTGGTGATCCACTCGGCCACCAAGTACCTCGACGGCCAGGGCCGCTGCGTCGGGGGCGCCGTGGTCGGCTCGCAACAGGCAGTCGGCCGCGACGTCTTCGGTTTTCTGCGCACCGCCGGCCCCACCATGAGCCCCTTCAACGCCTGGGTCTTCCTCAAGGGGTTGGAGACGCTGGAGCTGCGCATGCGCGCGCACTCGCAGACCGCGTTGGAGCTGGCGAAGTGGCTGGAAGCGCAGCCGGCCGTCCAACGGGTCTATTACGCCGGGTTGGAGTCGCATCCGCAGCACGCACTCGCACGCCGTCAGCAGCGCGCCTTCGGCGGCATCCTGGCGTTCGATGTCGACAAGGGGCGTGAGGGCGCCTGGGCCTTCATCGATGCCGTGCGGTTGATGTCGATCACCGCCAACCTCGGCGATGCCAAGACCACCATCACGCACCCGGCCACGACCACCCACTCGCGCATCAGCGCCGAGGAGCGGGCACGCGCCGGGATCGGCGAGGGGCTGCTGCGCATCTCGGTGGGCCTGGAGGACGTGCGTGATCTGCAGGACGATCTGGAGCGCGGCCTGGCAGCGGTGGCGCGGGTATGAGCGTGCGCGATGGCGCCGCGCCGGCGGTTCGGTCACCCCGGCCGGATCAAGTCTCTCTGCAGGGCATTCGCGCGGTCTGCTTCGATCTCGACGACACGTTCTGGGACGTGTGGCCGGTCATCAGGCGCGCCGAGCAGGCGATGTACGACTACCTGGCCAAGCACTATCCGCGCGTCGTGGCCGAGCTGACCCTCGAGTCCATGCGCGCGGCGCGCGAACGCGTGGCGCAGGACTTTCCCGAGATGCAGCACGATTTCACGTTCCTGCGCAAACAGGCGCTGCTCGAGCACGCGCGCGCTTTCGGCTATGGCGAGACCATGGCGGAAGAAGCGTTCGATGTCTTCATCCAGGCCCGCAACCAGGTGGTGCTGTACGAGGACGTGCTGTCTGCACTGGACCGTCTTGCCGGCCGGTATCGTTTGTTCACGGCGAGCAACGGCAATGCGGATCTACGGAAAATCGGTATTGCGCCTTACTTCGAGCGCTGCGTGGCAGCCCGCGAAGTCGGCGCCCTCAAGCCCGATGCGGCGGTGTTCCACACGGTGATCGAAGGCACCGGCCTGGCCGCGCACGAGGTCCTGCACGTGGGCGACGATCCGCTGCTCGACGTGGAGGGAGCCCGGCGCGCCGGCATGGCGGCGGTCTGGCTGAACCGCACGGCGGCCACCTGGCCGGCGGACCTGCCGGCGCCATTGCATACAGTGACCACACTGACCGAGCTCGTCGAGTTGCTGGAAGCCGGCGGGGTCTGAAGCGCCCGGTCGATCCCCGGACTCGGGTGCCGTTTGGTCGCATTGCCTTGGTGCAGCGTTTGGCGTAGATTCGCTGCGTTCGTGCCTTTGCCTGCTTTTTTCTCTGGCTTGGCCAGCCGGATCGCGAAGATCCTTCCTTTGGCCAACTTCTGAAAAATCCGACGAGACCGCGAACGTTAGGCCTGGGACCTGAACCTCCGTGCCGACCGTCAAGGAACCTGGCGCGGCGGGGGCGGAGCCCGCAAAGCAACCAGGCTTCGCAGCTGTGATTCGCCTTCATTGTCAGGGGTCGAGCGCGCTCGAGGCTTTTTTCAGCAGAGAGATTGTCTGTATGACCAAGATCTATGTCGGTAACTTGCCGTTCTCGGCAGACGAGGCGCAGGTGCGCCAGCTGTTCGAACAGCATGGGGCCGTGCAGTCCGTGGCGCTCATCAACGATCGCGAGACCGGCCGCCCGCGCGGCTTCGGCTTCGTCGAAATGTCGAGCGCCGACGCCCAGCGTGCCATTCAGTCCTTGAATGGCAAGGAAATGGGCGGCCGGCCGCTGCGCGTCAACGAGGCGCAGGAGCGCCAGGGTGGCGGCGGCCGCGGTCCGCGCGGTGGCGGCGGCGGGCGCTGGTAAGCGACTCCGTACCGCTCTCAGCAAGAGCAGGGACCGAAAAGAAGCCCCGCGATGCGCAAGCGTCGCGGGGTTTTTTCGTTCGTCTGTCAGCAGTCGCGCGTGCCGGCTGCCAGCCGACTGTCGGCCGAATCCGCGAATGTCGTCATGGTCGTGGGCGACGGCTTGCGCTTTGCTTGCTCGAGGACGGGATGTGCCGCGCCGCGGGAACCTGGCGCGTATTTCAGCTATCGAATCCATTGAAGCGGTCCGGCACGCGCCTGGCGCGCTTTGTGCGGCGCTCTCGCGGGGCGGTGCCGGCAAGCGTTCCTTGGCCGACCGAGGTGACGATGCGATGACGCAAGCCCAGGCAATCAAGCCCGTGATGGCAGTGACCAACCTTCGCGAGTTCTTCCACGACTCGGTGCAGACGGCATTGCGTAATCAGCGCGTGGAAGTCGATGCGCACACCGAGCACTACGTGGTGAACCTGCTCACCATGTTCGCCCGTTCGGACGAGCTGTTCGACCGCACGCCCGAGGGCGTGCGTCTGAAACCGCTGGCAACCATGCTGGCGGAGGCGAGCGAGGCGGGCACCACGCAGCAGCGCGATGCGGCGCTGCGGCGGCTCGGCGACGTGTCGCTGTTCGTGGCGGGATTCTTCGCGCAGAGCTTCGCGCGCAAGCTGGTGGACATCGACTATCACATCGCCATGGGCGGACGCGCCTATGGCACGCTTGCCGAGAGCGTGCGTGGCACCACCCGTGGACAGGCGTTCGCCGCGGTGTTCCTCGAACTGGCGCAGAAATTCCAGCGCCTGGTGGATGTGTTGAACGATGTGGCGGAGATGGCGCACACGCACACCGACAAGGACATTCTCAGGTTGTACGAAATCTGGCTCAAGACCGGCAGTCCGCGCGCCTACGGGTTGCTGCGCAAGCTCGGTGTCGAGCCGGTGCCGGGAGCGGCGAGGAGCGCTCACTGAGGTGGGCGACGATGGTGCTGTCACGCATGCAGGCGCTGCTTGCGCAGCTCTACGATGCGCCCGTCGATCACCAGGTACAGGACTACCTCATCACGGAGCGCGCGCAACTCGTGCAGCTGCTCGGTGCGGACGCGTCGCCCACGAGCGACGAGCAGGTCTTCCTCGTGGAGGACGCACAGGGTGTGCGGGTGGGGCTGTTCATCGATGCGTCCGTGCTCGAGCGGTTACGGGGAAGGGATCCGCTGGCGGCGCTGGACGAGACCAACCTGGCCGATTATTGCACTGCGCTGGAGGGCGTGAGCCATTTCCATTACCTGATGTGGAATCTGACCCGCAACCGGCGCGTTTCTCTGCTGGAGCTGGAGCTGCAGGCGGAGGTGGACAAATATGCGAGCGCGCTCACCCTGATGACCCGCCAGCGCGGCGGGTATTTTCCGGCGATGCTGCATGCGCGGTTGTTCCATCACGTGGCCTTCCTGCCCTGCCTGGATGCCGCGGCGCGGCGTCGCTACGAGGAAGCGAACCGTCATGCCGCGCGCTATTGTCGCGAGCTCGAAGAGCGTTATCTCAGGTCGCGGCGCCAACGTCCGGAAGCCTGGGTGGCGGAGCTACGGCGCTTTTTCCGCCGCGGCCACCAGGAAAAGATCCGCCAGCTGGTCGTTTGAGCCGCACCCGGTGGCGTCGAGGGGGCAGAGGGCTGGGTCCGTGCCTCGCGTGTGAAGGTGTGCGGGAGCGGGCGACGTCATGTTCGATGCGCGTCCGGTATGAGCGTCATGGCTGCCCGCCCGATGTGCCCTCTTCAGGTCCGCCATGTGCAAGCCGCCGTGCCGCGCGGAAAATGCCGACCAGGGTCTTGGCGTCGTGTATCTCGCCGGCGTGCGCCATCTCGACCACGGTAGCGAGCGGCAGCCAGTGCACTTCGAGGATCTCATGGGCTTCATGACGGGTCGCGACGCCGGTCAGATCGCGGGCGAGATAAAGATGCACCGTCTCGGTGAGTACGCCAGGCGAGCTCACACAGTCTCCAAGGCTCTCCCAGCGAGCCGCGCGCACACCGCCTTCTTCCTCGAGCTCACGCCGGGCGGTCGCGAGCGGCGGTTCGCCACGATCGATCTTGCCGGCGGGCAGCTCCCATAAGTAGCCGTCCGCCGCGTGGCGTTTTTGTCGCACCATACAGACCCGCCGCTCGGCAT
>QGUO01000500.1 GCA_003242495.1 Pseudomonadota bacterium
GAGTAGGTGCGCAGGCGCGCGAGGCCTTCAGCGCGGTGTCGAGCGATTCGAAGTGGGCCAGCGTGGCCGAGCTGTGGCGCCTGCGCACCTACTCGAACGGCACCTGACCGCGTCCGCCAACGACCGGACAGGATTGAAGAAGCCCGGCTCTGCCGGGCTTTTTCATTGTTGCGCCGCCAGGGAAAGCCGCTATGCGTTCCGGGGGGAGAGCCGCACCCGGGTTTGAGCTAGAATAGCCCGGTGAGCCAATTCAAGAGCATACCCATCGTGGTGGCGGACGCTCAGCCGCGCAGCGGCCAGAAGTACCGCACGGTGCAGGGCTTCACCGCCATCAAGGACGGCATCAAGGCCGCCGCCGCCGCGAATGCTGCGGCCCCGCATGCATTCGGGCGCAAACCGCATTGGCTGCGCGCCCCGATGCCGGCCGGCGCGAAGTTCGACGACGTGCGGGCCACCGTCAAGGAGCATCGCCTCGCCACGGTCTGCGAGGAGGCGAAATGTCCCAATATCGGCGAGTGCTGGAACGCCGGCACCGCCACGCTGATGCTCATGGGGGCGGTGTGCACGCGAGCCTGCCGCTTCTGTTCGGTCGACACCGGCAATCCGAGGGGCTGGCTCGACCCGGAGGAGCCGGCGAACAGCGCACGCACCGTGCAGCTCATGCGTCTGAAGTACGTGGTGCTGACCTCGGTCAATCGCGATGACCTGCCCGACGGCGGCGCCGGACACTTCGCCGAGTGCGTGCGCGAGATCAAGCGACTCAATCCGCACACGGCCGTCGAAGCCCTGACGCCGGACTTCCAAGGCAACAAGGCCGACGTGGAAACGGTGGTGGCGAGCGGCCTCGACGTGTTCGCCCAGAATGTCGAGACCGTGCGACGGCTGACGCATCCCGTGCGTGACCCGCGTGCGGGTTACGAGCAGACGCTCGGTGTGCTGGCACACGCCAAGCGCTTCAAGCCCGAGGTGCTCACCAAGACCAGCCTGATGCTCGGTCTGGGGGAGACCGACGACGAGATCCTCGAGACCATGGATGATCTGCGCGCCATCGGCGTGGACATTCTCACGCTCGGCCAGTACCTGCGGCCGACGGCGAACCACCTGCCGATCGAGCGCTGGGTCACGCCCGAGGAGTTCGCGCGATATCGGACCTGGGCATTGGAGCGCGGCTTTCTGGAGTGCGTGTCGGGGCCGCTGGTGCGCTCCAGCTACCGCGCGGAACGCGCGCTCGAGCGCAACAACGCAGGCCTATGACCCTGCTGCGCTGGCTGGGGCGTGTGCCTTACGAGCCGACGTGGCGCGCCATGCAGGCGTTCACGGACACGCGCAACGCCGAGACGCGCGACGAGATCTGGTTTCTGGAGCATCCGCCGGTGTTCACCATGGGGATGAACGCCAAGCCCGAGCATGTGCTCGCGCCGGGCGACATTCCGGTGGTGCACATCGACCGTGGCGGCCAGGTGACCTATCACGGGCCGGGACAGCTCGTGGTGTATTTCCTGCTCGACATCCGGCGCCTGGGCATTTCCGTACGCCAGCTGGTGATGGGCATCGAGAATGCGATCGTCGCCCTGGTGTCGGGTTGGGGCATCGAGGCCGCCGGTCGCCGCGACGCGCCCGGCGTGTACGTCGCCGGGCGCAAGCTGGCGAGCATCGGGCTGCGCATCCGGCGCGGCTCGAGCTATCACGGCCTGGCGTTCAACGTTTCGATGGATCTCGAACCCTTCCGGCGCATCAACCCGTGCGGCTACGCGGGACTGGAAGTGACGGACCTGCGCACGCTGGGCGTCGGGATCACGCTCGAGGAGACCGCACGACGGCTTGCCCCGGAGCTGCTGCAGGCCTTCGGTTTGTCGCGCGAGACGCAGTGGGCGGACGAGGCCGGCGACGCGCTCCGCAGCCTGCAACAGGTCCCGCCGGTCACAGCACGATAAGCACCTTCTCGTGGGCGGTGAGCTCGCGGTACAGGGCGTCGAGCTGTTCGCGGCTGCTGGCTTCGAAGGTGCAAGTGAGGCTCAGGTAATTGCCGTCGCGGCTCGGCCGTTCCTCGATGGCGTTCTCGTCGATGGCGCCGACATGCTTCTGCACGATGCCCAGCACCAGGCTGCGGAACGATTGGGTGCGCCGTCCCATGACCTTCAGCGGAAACGAGCAGGGAAATTGCATCAATGAGTCGGTCATGGAATCGCTCCGTCTAGTCGGGTCAGTCGGTCCGGGCGGCAGATTGCGCGCCTCGTGGCGACGCTGCGCTTGACCCCCGCCGCCGCAGCGCGACCGCTCGGCTCGCCGGCCGGCAGCTTGCCGATGGTCCGGCGTCGTCGAGGCGGTGATTCGCACGATATCGCGTGCGGCCGCGGACAGCCAGACCTCGCGGCCCCGGTCATGCATCCGGGATAGATCCCGCGTCGTACAGGCTGTCGGCGAACCGGACGAGCCGAGCTTCGTGATCGTGATGCGCGCCCGGGCGGCGACGGACGCGCTCGTGACACGGGCGCGGGCATTTGCCCCGGGTGGAGGCGCTTGCGGTCAGTTCGCGGCGAGCTGGGCATCCTCGATGCCCAGCGCGCGCAGCTGCTCGAGGATGCGATCGAACTCCGCCACGCTCCCGATCGGGCCGACGCGCACTCGATACAGCGATCGGCCGTCCACCTCGTCGCGGCGTACGAAGATGGGCTCGATGCCGGCGCCCTGCAGCCGTCCGCGCAGGTTGGCGGCATTGGCCTCGCTGCCGAATGCACCGGCCTGGATGTACAGTGGCGTGTCTGTCATCGCGCTGGCGGTTGACGTGGTGGAGGGCCCAGGC
>QGUO01000075.1 GCA_003242495.1 Pseudomonadota bacterium
TTTAAAACAAAAAGCGGCTTTCGAGATTTATTTCGGTTTCGGTGGCTCGGAGGTTTTTAAAAAGAACAGGAAATCTTCCTGGCCGCGCTCGCCCGCCGCATCGGCGTCGCGCCGGGCATGCTGTTTTCCGCCAAGGCGGATTACCGCAACTATCTGCGCCTGAGCTTCGGGCAGCCCTGGTCGGCCAAGATGGAGCGGGCTCTGGAGAAAATCGGGCATCTCGCCAAGGAGGCCGCAGGCACCCTTTGAACCGCGCGGCTTCATTGACCTTGCGCACCGGATACGCCGCCGTCGCCCTGGCGCCGGCTCACTTCTTGAACAAGGCCTCGAGCTCGGCGCGGGCGCGATCGGCGGCCGACGGCGCATGGGCGGAAGGTTCGCCGGGCGGTTCGCCCGACGGCCCGCCCGGCGCGCTCGCGCCGAACAGTGCCTCGAGTTCGCTGCGCGCCCTGCTTGCGGCGGTGGGGTCGGCCTCCGTCCAGGCATTCGGGCGGGGCTTGAAGTAATCGCAGAAGTTCGCGCGTTCCTTGTCCTTGACCTCCTCGGCAATGGGCTCGCGACACTGCTTGGCTACCGAGACGCTGTAGAACTCGCACAACTTGCACACGTGCAGCGCCGCGCCGCACCCGCGGCACTCGTCGAGACGCGCCAGCGGCAGGCTGAGCCCGGCGAGCGACGCACCACATTTCCAGCAGACCAGCGAAGCGGAAGGCGTGGACATGATGATCAGCGATCGTGAACCCGGGCGGGCGAGCGCACCGAAGACGGTCCGCCCGGGCCACTCTCGCCGGCGTACGGCCCTGCGAGCTCGACCTTGCGCCCCTCGGCGAAATAGTAGATCAAATAGGCCAGTCCGACCCCCATGGGGATCAGTCCGAGCAACGCTTCCCTCTCGGCAATCGTCCGCATGCTGACCAGGACTGCCAGTCCGACGAACAGCCAGACCAGTCCCGGCAGCAACGAGGAGCGGCGCCGGCGCGGGCGACCGTCGATGAGCTCGAGCGGCAGGGGCGGTACGTCCATGCCCCGCTCGATGGCCGCCATGCGCTCGGCATGATGCAGCTCGAGCAGCTGGCGGTGGCGCCGATAACGCAGCACGATCCACACGATCAGCGCCGCAATGGGCAGCCCCATCGAAAAGATCATGCCGAACAGCGGCACCAGGAAATCGTTGGCAACTGTCATGGAAACCTCGCAAAGCCTGCCTCGACCCCGGCGGCGGTTGATGCACTTTTGACGTACGCGCCATGCCCCAAGGTTGCACCCCTGGAAAGGCGGAGCCGGCCCCAACCCCCGGGCGCATCGGCCAATTGCGGTTCCCGGCCGGTCGATGCCGGCTGACGGTGGACCAATGCGCACGGCTCCTTGATAAAGTGGCGCCCGCCTGGATGCAACCTTTCCCCTCCGTGCAACGTCGCAAGGTAACCTCGACACGATGCCCGATCCAACCGCAGACGCAGACATCCACGAGCGCCTGCGGGGCCGGGACTATCGCGAGGCGTTCACGCTCTTGCTGCCCCGCTACCGGGACAAGGTGTTTCGCTTGTCAGTCAGCATGTTACGCGACCAGGCCCGAGCCGAGGACATCACCCAGGAGGTGTTCCTGCGCATCTGGCGCGCCCTGCCCGGCTTCCAGGGGCAGTCCGCGCTGTCGACCTGGATCTACGCCATCACCAAGAATGCCTGCCTGTCCGAGCTGCGAAAACGGCGCCCCCAGGTTTCGCTGGACGACGATGAGTACGACAGCGAGGTCGCTTCCCTGGCCGCACCCGAGGTGGACGACTCGGCCACGGTCAGCGTCGGGCAGCTTCTCGAGCGGCTGCCCGAACGCTATCGTCAGGTCGTGACGCTTTTCTATATGGAGGACAAGTCGTACGATCAGACCGCGGCCAGCCTCGGGCTGCCGCTCGGCACGGTCAAGGCTCTGCTGCACCGCGCGCGCAAGCGCCTGATCGAGCTTACCCGCGAGGACGCCGCCTCCACATCATGAACGACCGATTCGAGCCTGCAGAGCGCAACGAGCACCACGCCGCGTGGGACGAGCGGCTGCAGGATTGGCTCGACGCCGACCTGGACGCCGCGCAGACCGCACTCGTCGAATCGCATCTGGCCGCCTGCCCGGTATGCCGCGAGCGGCTGGCCGAGCTGCGCGAGATCGATGCCGCGCTGGCCGACGCATTGCCTCGCCTGGCGCTCGACGAGGCATTCGATCGCCGCCTGCTCGCGCAGATTCACGAGCAGGACAGCGCGGCCCGCGCCGAGGCGCGACGCCGGGCCGAGGAGGAATTCGCGGCCGGCGCGACCGCCCTGGCACGCGGCTGGCGCCGCAGCCTTGTCCTGGTGGTGACGGGGGCGATCGCCGGCGCGGCGCTCGCATCCGCCCTGCTCGGTCAGCTCGAGGCCTCCATTCTGACGGAGGCGCTCCTCACCCATGCGCCCGGCGCACTGGATCAGGGCTGGTACCAGCTCGCAAGCACCATGCTGCTTGGCGGCGGTATCGGCGCGATGATCGCCCGCTGGCTGGCAACGGCCGCCGAATAGCGGCCCGGAAAAACGCGCGGACCAGTGCCGCACGCCACGGTTCGAGCGCACGGGGCGACGCCGGCTCAGGCCGCCTCGAGCCGCGGCCCAGGGGCCACGAACGCATGCTCGAGGCCGATGAATGCCGGCAGCTCGGTATGAATCACGAAAGTCGGCACGTCGGCCAGGTAGTCCGCATAGCGGCCCTTGTCCTCGAAACGGTCACGGAAGTTCGAGCGCGCGAAATGCGTGCCGAGCCGCGGCACGATGCCCCCGCCGATGTACAGCCCGCCCACCGCGCCGAGCATCAGCACCAGGTTCCCCGCCACCGTGCCCAGCAGCGAACAGAACATGCTCACGGTCTCCATGCAGATCCGACAGATGCCGTCGATGGCCCGGGCCGTGATCTGCTCCGGCGCGAGATCATCGGGCATGCGACCTTCCAGGACACACAGGGCGTGATAGAGATTGACCAGCCCAGGCCCGGACAGGACACGCTCGGCCGAGACATGGGAGAAACGCCGGTACAGGATGGAGAGCACCTCCATCTCGCGCTCCTTGACCACCGACAGGGTCTGGTGCCCGCCCTCGCCCTGCAACGGAATCCAATGGTTTTCGCAGGGAATCAGCCCCGAGACGCCCAGGCCCGTGCCCGGGCCGATCAGCGCGACGGCGGCGTCCGGCACGGCCCGACCGCCGCCGACCTGCTGCAGGTCCTCGGGCGGCAAGTGGCGCAACGCCATGGCGAGCGCGGTGAAATCGTTGAGGAAGATCAGGCGCTCGAGCCCCAGCCGCCGACGTGACTCGGCCGCGGAGAATTGCCAGACATGGTTGGTCATGCGGATGTAATCGCCAGTGATGGGCGCCGCCACGGCCATGGCCGCCTCGGACGGGCGCCGCACGCCACGCGCCGCGTCCACGGCTTCGAGATAATGCTCGACGGCGCTCGCCAGGTCCGGGAAATCCGCGCAAGTGAAGGTCCGTTGGTCGCGCCGCTCGCCGCCCTCGAGCAGCGCGAACCGCACGTTCGTCCCGCCGATGTCGGCGATCAGCCGCACACTGCGCTCAGGGCGCCCAGTAGACATCGACGGGCACCTCCTTCTGCTGCAGGATCGCGCGCACGGGCATTTCCGCCACCGAGCCGCCCTCCAGCGCGCGTTGATACGCTTGCCACTTGGATACGCCCTCGATGTGCAGAATGACACGGCGCGCATCGAGCAGCGCCGCAAGATTGAGCGTGATACGCGGATGGGCGACCTGCACCGCATGCACGCCGACGGTGCCCGGCGGTGCACTGACGTCGAGCGCACGCGCCAGCGCCAGCGAGCCCGGCAGCAAGGATGCCGTGTGGCCATCCTCGCCCATCCCAAGCACGACCACGTCGTAGGGTCGCGGCACGCGGCTCAGCGCGCGCCATGCCCACTCCGCGCCTGCCTCCGGGACCGGTGCAGGATTCTTCAGGCCGACGAAACGCGCGGCGGCGGCCCGGCCGGTGAGCAGTGTCTCGCGCACCAGCCGCTCGTTGCTGTCTTCGCTGGCGATGTCGACCCAGCGCTCGTCGGCCAGTGTGATCCACACCCGCGACCAGTCAAGCGGCTCGTTGCTCAACTGCTGCAGGAAGCGCCTGGGCGTGCGCCCGCCCGACAAGACCAGGCTGGCCGTGCCGCGCGCGGCGACAGCCTCCTCCAGATCGACCTTGACCTCGCCCGCAAGCGCATGCGCCAGCGCAACCGGATCCGGAAAACGATGCTCGTGTACCCATCGGCTGCGCATGCCTACAACTCGTTGCTCCAGGCGAAGCCGTCGCGCCCGATCAGGGCACTGGCGGCTGCCGGCCCCCAGCTGCCGGCAGTATAGGTTTTCGGCTCGTAGTCGTACTGCAGCCAGGCTTCGCGGATCGGATCGATCCAGCGCCAGGCCGCCTGCAGCTCGTCACGGCGCATGAACAGGGTGAGATTGCCCTTCACGATATCGTTGAGCAAGCGCTCATAAGCATCGAGCCGCGGAGTCTTGAACGTTTCGCAGAAATCCAGACTGAGCTCCACCGGCCGCAGCAGCATCGCTTCCCCGGGGTACTTGCCCAGTACCGACAGCGTAATGCCTTCGTGCGGCTGCAGACGGATTACCAGACGGTTGAGCGAGACCGGTGGCGCCGGCCGATCGAACATGGCGAGTGGCACGTCCTCGAACGTGAGCACGATCTCCGAGAGCTTCTCCTGCAATCGCTTGCCGGTGCGCAAATAGAACGGCACGCCCGCCCAGCGCCAGGAATCGATCTGCGCCTTGAGTGCCACGAAGGTTTCGGTGGTGCTGTCCGGCGACACGCCGCTTTCCTGTCGATAGCCGACGACCGGCCTGCCGTTCGTCGCACCCGCCTTGTACTGTCCGCGGACCGTTCGCGAGAGGGCTTCGCGACCTGCCAGGGGACGCAGCGCGCGCAGCACTTTCAGCTTCTCGTCGCGCAACGCGTCCGGATCGCTGCTGGCGGGCGGTTCCATGGCGATGATGCTCAACAGCTGCAGGATGTGGTTCTGCACCATGTCGCGCAGGGCCCCCGTGCGGTCGTAGAAGTCCGCACGGCGCTCGACGCCGAGATCCTCGGCGAGCGTGATCTGCACATGACTGATGCGGCCGCGGCGCCACAGCGGCTCGAACAACGTGTTGCCGAAACGCAGCGCGAGCAGGTTCTGCACCGTCTCCTTGCCGAGATAATGATCGATGCGAAAAATCTGTCCCTCCGCGAAAATCGCACCCACGCGTTCGTCGATCTCGGCAGATGAACGCGCGTCATGGCCGAGTGGCTTCTCGAGCACCACGCGCGCATGCGGCGTCACCAGTCCATGTCGCGCCACTCCCTCACAGGTGACGGCGAACAGGTCCGGCGCGGTCGAAAGAAAAAAGACGCGCACCGTGGCCTCGCGCCCGGCGAGCGGCGCGCGCAGCGCGGCGAAGTCCTCATCGGAGTTGGCGTCCACCTTGCAATAGGAGATCTGCCCGGCCAGCCGCGCCCAGCATTGCGGATCAAATTGCTTTCCGAGGTGCGCGCGACAGGTCGCTTCGACCTTCTCCAGGTATTGCTCCCGCGTGAGTGGGCTGCGCGCCGCGCCGACGATGCGCGAATCGGACGCGAGCTGGCCAGCCGCGCTGCGACGATACAGCGCCGGCAGCAGCTTGCGCATGGCGAGGTCACCGGTTCCACCGAACAGCACCAGGTCGAACGTCGGCAGTGCATCCATGGTGAGCGGTCAACGACGAGGGGTGGCGTCGCGGGCGTGGACGCGGACAGCATATAGAGCGGGCGAGACCCACGGCAAGCACGTGAACGGCCCGCGTCGCGCGCGACGACGGGATGGTGCGCCGCCCGTCGAAGTCCCCGCATGACGCACGGCGCGACGGTTCGGCCATTCGCTCTCATACAGGCACCGCGCCGCGCGGATGGCCGAAGATTGCCGCGCAAGCCCGACGCAGGACAGGCAGCGAATGCCGCGCTGCGCGCAGCGCCGCTTGCGCTCCGCAGAGCGGCACACGCCCCGCACCCGGGCGGCGGGCGCCCCGGACAGCGCTTCCCGGCAGGGCGGCAACCCTAGACAAAGCAGTTCTGCAGCGGCGCGTCGCAGCGTATAGTTCGCAACGATTGTCATACAGAACAGGCTCCTGGCTGCTCGACGATGCACCGCCATATACGCTCCATCCTCGCCCTGGCGCCCGTCGTGCCAGTCCTCACCATCGAGCGACTGGAACACGCCGTGCCGCTTGCGCAGGCTTTGACCGCCGGGGGGCTCAGGGTCCTGGAGGTGACGTTGCGCACGCCCGTGGCCCTCGCGGCCATCGAGGCCATGCGCTCGGCCGTACCCGAGGCAGTCGTCGGTGTCGGCACGCTCACGCGCGCCGAGCAGTTCGTCGAGGCGCAGCGCGCCGGCGCGCAGTTCGGCGTGAGTCCCGGCCTCACCACACAGATGGTGCAGGCCGCGATGGATGCTCCCTTTGCACTGTTGCCCGGCATCATGACGCCCACTGAACTGATGGTCGGCCTCGGCCACGGCTTCGACACCTTCAAGCTGTTCCCGGCACAGCAGGCCGGCGGGCTTGGCATGCTCAAGGCACTTGCCGGCCCGTTCCCACAAGTGGTTTTCTGCCCTACTGGAGGCATCACGCGCGCGAGCGCACCGGAGTTCCTGGAACAGGCGAATGTCGCGTGCGTCGGCGGCTCATGGGTCGCGCCCGCCGAGCTGATACGAGCCGGGGCTTGGAGCGAAATCGAGGAGCTGGCGCGCGATGCGGCGGGATTGGCGCGCGCCAAGCCGGGTCGGGCGACGGGTTGATTCCCCGCTGCCCCGTACGCATCAACCCTTACCTTGCGGTGAGCCTTGCTGCCTCAGTCCGGCCGCATCCGGTCGGTGGCGCGACGCCCGGGCGACTTGCGTCTTTCCGCGCCGCTCCACGGATCGCGCGCGAGCCCTGACGCCGAGCTGCGGCGCGCGGACCTGCGGCGATCCGCATGGTGCACGTACTTGCACGTGCAGCGTCGGGAGGAGCATCCCGGGAGCGGCAGCCGCGGTGCCTCGCCGGCCGGGTAGCGTACGTTGGTGAACGCCGTGATGTGCTCACAGGCACGCAGCCCCGGACACACCGCAACGGTGTACTGCGCACCCGTGCTCACGGACCGCCCGGTGACCCGCCGGTCGCGCTCCTTCGCGCCGACATGCAACCACGTAATCGGCCACCAACGCGGCAGGTTCAGGTCCACGTGCACATCCCTCGGCAGGAATCGATCGAGGACCCGCGATTGTTCTCCTCGCTACAGTCAGCCGCAAGAGGCCAAAAGGTCACACGCGCGGCTGAATCCTCCCGCGGCGGACGCGTGGCAGGCTCAGCCCGAGCTCGCCGCCTGCTTACGCTCGTCCTCGGGCAGCAACTCGAGCTGCACTGCATCCGACTTTGCCGGGCGCTCGGCTTTGGGCGGATCGGATTCTACGAGTTGCAGCATTTCCATGGGCAGCAGCTCCTCGACTTCTTCGGCGACGCCGCGCGCCATTTCCGCGTCGTCCGCCTTGGTCGTCGGTCCCATGCGCGCGAGGCTCGCCTCGAACATCTCGAGCACGTCGCCATCGGTGCGATCCACAGGCGGCGCGAACGGGTTGATGTCCGCGAAGGTGGGCTGCGGCGCCTCCGCCGGTGCCGGCGATGCAGCAGCAGGCGCGGCTTCGTTTACCACCGTTTCCGACGTCTCGCTGACCGACGTTTCGCCAACCGGCGTTCCGCTGGCCGACGCTTCGCTGGTGACGGCAGCGGCGGCAGAAGGCGTCACCGCCGCGGGAGCCGTAGCCGGCGCATTGCAGCGCTCGACGCTGGCGGATTCGCCAGCCCGCGGCGCAGCTGCCGGCGCCACGGAGGAAGTCGGTGGGCTCTGCGCAGGCGCCTGCGGATTCTCGAGCGGGCCCGGATCGCGTGACGTCTCGTTCGGCGTGGGTGGCACCGGAATGGTGATCGCCTCGGAGGACGCTGGCGGCGCGCCGTCCTGCGGTGTCGGCTGGTCATCGCTCGCGAGCCGCTCGCGACCGACCAGGTCGTAGTAAAGCTGCAGATACTTCTGCAGCGACAGAATGTAGACGAAATTGCGCAATGCATGCTTGCGACCGCTTTGCGCAAGGCTGGTGCGCTTCTCCGGCGGCATCCGCAGGATGCGCGTGATCGCACGCACGAATGCTGCGGCACTGCCCACCTCGAGCGCGGCGCCGTACTTGCCGAGCACCTCGCCTTGCGCACCCATGCCGGTCGCCACGCATGGCACGCCGCAGAGCATGGCCATGGCCAGCGTCATGCGCAGATTGTCCGTCTGCGCGCTCGAGCACGCCACGTCGCAGGCATTGAAGAACGACGCAGCATCCGACCACTCGCCGAGCAGCACGCTGCGCGCGAGCACCGGCCCCGTCCCCAGCAGCTTGACCAGCGCCGAGTTGCCTTTCGACACGCCATGGCCTGCGAGCAGCAGCCACACCTTGTCGTGTGTCTTGGCCAGCTCGCTGACGGCCTCGATGAGGGTGGCATGATCGAACTCGGGCTGGAAAGGCGCCATCATGCCGATGACGAACGCATCGGCGGGTACTTGCAGCTGCTCGCGCAGCTTGCTGCCCGCGCTCGCGTCGGGCTTGAAACGCGTGGCGTCGACGCCGGGCGGAATGACGCTGTAACCCTCTTCAGGGAATCCGGCGCGTCGATGCAAGAGCGCCGCCGCCTCCGAGGCGAACACGATGCGCTCGGGCTTCACGGACAGCTTGGCGAGGAGCTTGAGCTTCTGCCGGTCGATCAGTCCGGCGCCGCGCACCAGCGGCACGGTCCCCGCCACGCTCCACACCACTTGCGGCTTCCATTCGCAACGTGCACGCACCGCCAGCGCGGCGATCTGCGCCGTGTGCCCCCATGCCTGGATGACGTCCGGGCGGAACCGGCGCGTGGTGCTCATCAGCTCGGCCGGCGCACGCGCGGAGAAACGCCGTGCCGACAGCGGCACTTCGTACACCGGCACACCTTGTTGGCGCAGGACGGCCGCCGGGATCGTGCCGGGCGCGAGCGTGATGACCTCCGCTTTCACCCGGTGCCGCGGCATGCGCGTGAGCAATGGCATGAGCTGTTGCATGCCGGGCGACTGCTGCAGACCGCGTTGTTGCGTGCCAGGCGTCTGTTGAGTGTCGGCGCCGATGCCATCCGCGCCCACGATGTGCAGAACTCGAAGTTGTCTCAAGCTTGCGTTCGACACGAGCGGAAGTCCACTGCAAATCAGCCGCCATCCTAAAGGAGTCGAAACGCTGACGCCCCCATCGAGCCCGGAACTGTTAATCGGGCCACACTCCACGGGTGACAATATTTGACAGGTCGCGAATCAGGTCACAGGAAACCTGCGCGCGTCACGCTCCGCTGTGCGTGCGTGCGTCGCGACCACCAACTTGCCAGCAGCGAACCGGAGATGTTGTGCCACACGCTGAACAACGCGCCCGGCAATGCCGCCGCAGGCGCAAAAAACTTCAATGCAAGCGCGACCGCGAGCCCCGAGTTCTGCATGCCGACCTCGATTGCGATGGTGCGTGCATCGACACGACTCAGTCGCGCGGCGCGCGCGAGTGCATAGCCTGCACCCAGGCCCAGCGCATTGTGCAGCATCACCGCGAGCATCAGCAGCGTGCCGGCCGCAGCGACGTGCTCACGATTGAGCGCGACGATGATGGCGATGATGACGCAGATGGCTGCGGTGGAAGCCAGCGGCAACAATGGCTGCAGGCGCTGCACCGGACGGGGAAACAGCCCGCGCACGATCATGCCGACGATCACCGGGCCCACTGCAACCTGCGCGACCGCAGCCAGCATCTCCATGGTCGGAACATTCACATGCTGACCCGCCAGCCATAGCGTGATGAGCGGCATCAGTACGACCGCGAGGAGGGTCGAGCACGCCGTGAGCGCCACCGAGAGCGCCACGTTGCCGCCCGCGAGGTAGGTGATGACATTGGACGCCGTGCCGCCGCTCGAGGCGCCGACCAGCACCATTCCGAGCCGCCATTCCGGCGGCAGCTCGAGCAAGGTCGCAACCAGCAGCGCCGCGAGCGGCATGATCGTGAACTGCAACGCCGTGCCGAGCGCCAGCACCCAGGGTCGCGCCAGCACGATGGCGAAATCCGCAGGGCGCAGCGTCAATCCCATCGCCAGCATCACGAGCATCAGCAACGGCACGATGCCCGCACCGAGCGCCGCAAAGGGACCCGGCGCGACGACCGCCCCGACGGAAAGCAGGACCGCCCAGAGCGGGAACAGCCGGGTCAGCAGCGCGATCATGCCGGCTCAGCGCTCCTCGACGGCTCGCGGAGCACCGACCCCACCGATCAGCACCAGCCTCATGGCCTCCTCGACCGACAGATCGGTCTCCTCGAGCTCTTCCCTGGGCACGTACAACGTGTAGCCGCCGATTTGATAGCTCATGGGAAAATAAACCGCGACCAGCTGCTCGGCGGAAGCGCCGAACAGGCGCGGATTGACCTGCTCCTGGGTCACGAAACCGATGAGCCGCGCGCTCGCCATGCGCCAGGCCACCACCCGTTTCAGGTCCCGGTCCCGGCCGCCGCCGGCCGGCAGGAAGCGCGTGAAATCCTTCAGCCCGCCGAAGATGGTCTTGACCACCGGAATGCGCGCGAGCACCGCTTCGCCGAGCCGCAGCAAGCGGCGTACGACGTAGACCTCGACCGCAAAGCCGGCCAGCAGCACCAGCAGGAAAGCAGCCAGCGTGCCGAGCCCCGGCCAGTAGTGATCCGCCGGCAGCACGGTGCGCAACAGCCCGCCGAGCACGGCCTCGGCACTGCGTGCCAGCCAGAACACCAGATAGATCGTGAGCGCCACCGGCAGCACGGCGGCAAGGCCTTTCAGGAAAGTATTTCGCAATCGACGCATGCTTGATTCCCCACGGGCGCCAGCGCAACGCTCGCGCTCGCCCCCATCGTGACATCGTGAGCCATTGTAGAGGCGCGCCGCGCTGTGCGCCGCTGCGATTCGGATGCATCTGTCGTCGCCGCCTGCTGGGTTAGAATCGCCGGCGAACCCACCGTCCGATACCTGGTCTGATCCGAGATGCATATGCGTCGCATGGCAGTCGTCGCACTGCTTGCGTTGGCGTTTGCCGCGCTCATCCCGTCCGAGCCGGCGCGAACCGAGTTTCCCCCACTCCCATCCGGGACCACGTGAGGTCGGCAGAGCGCGCAATC
>QGUO01000501.1 GCA_003242495.1 Pseudomonadota bacterium
GTTCATGGCGACACCCCTTGCAGTCCGAAGTGGTCCGCGATGTGCATCGCGAGGCCTCCGATCGAGCGCCCGACGTCCCGCCGGGGCACCCGCTCGCGGACGCGCCCGGTATCGATGTAGTCGATCACAATGACCCTCCTGTTCGCGCACCACCGCCCCGCGGCCCCTCACGGGCGGGGTGCATCCTGAAGTTTAGTCTTTCGCGGTCCGGCGCCAATTCGAAGACCGAGAACTGATCAGATCGCCTTGAAAACACGGCAAAGTGCCACATTTGTATGACGATTTGTGCAAACACCTGCCCAAATCCGGCCGCCCTCACGGAGTACCGCGATGGACGACATCGACCGCCAGCTCATTGCGCTGCTGCGTGAGAACGCCCGCATGCCCATCGCCGCGCTCGCCAAGACGCTGCGCGTGGCGCGCGGCACGGTCCAGAACCGGCTGGCCAAGCTGGAGGCCGACGGCACCATCGTGGGTTACACGGTGCGCCTCAAGCCGCAGGTCGACACCAGCCCCATTCGCGCCTTCATGACCGTCGCCGTGGAAGGCAACCGCACCGAGGCGGTGCTGCGCGGTCTGCGCGGCGATCCTGCCGTCACGGCGCTCTATAGCACCAACGGCCGCTGGGATTTCGTGGCCGAGCTGCGCGCCGACAGTCTCGAAGCCTTCGATCGCGTGCTCGGCCGTATCCGCCTGCTGGACGGCATCGCGAGCACGGAAACGAGCTTGCTGCTCTCGGCACACAAGCTCTGAGCGCACGCGACCATGATCGAGCTCCTGTTCAAGCTGGCCGGCGGCATCGGGCTGTTACTGCTCGGCATGGTGTTGCTGTCCGACGGGTTCAGAGCCTTCGCGGGCGAAGCGCTGCGCCGCGCCCTGGTGCGCTTCACGGGCACGCCGCTCAAGGCATTCGCCTCCGGTGCGCTGGCCACCGCCATGGTGCAATCCTCGAGCGCCACGACCATCACCGTGATCGGCTTCGTCAGCGCGGGGCTGCTCACCTTTCCGCAGGCCGTGGGCGTGGTCATGGGCGCGAGCCTCGGCACGACGGGCACCAGCTGGCTCGTCGCCGTGCTCGGCCTGAGCGTGAGCCTCGGGTTCTATGCATTGCCGTTGATCGGCGTGGGCGCGCTGCTGCGCCTGCTGGGGCGCACGCGTTGGAAATCTTTCGGGCTCGCTCTGGCCGGCTTCGGTCTGCTCTTCGTGGGCATCGAGTTCCTGCAGGAAGCCATGTCGGGATTGTCCGGCGTGTTCGACCTGGCGGCACTGCCCGGCAGCGGCTTCGTCGGCCATGCGCTCGCCGCGCTGATCGGGTTCGTCATGACCCTGGTGATGCATTCCTCGGGCGCGGCAGTGGCGACGACCCTGACCGCGCTGCACTCCGGCGCCGTGAACTTCGATCAGGCCGCGTCGCTGGTCATCGGTGCAGCCATCGGCACCACGGTCACCAGCGCGCTCGCGGCCGTGGGCGCCAACGTTCCGGCCCAGCGCACGGCGCTCGCACACGTCGTCTTCAACCTCGCGAGCGGCCTCATCGCCCTCGTGCTGCTGCCGCTGTTCCTGCGGGGCGTCGCCCTCGCCCAGGCGCATCTTGGTCTGCAGCCCGGCCCGGCCAGTCTCGCAGCTTTCCATACCGCGTTCATCGGCCTGGGCGCGCTGCTGTTCCTGCCGTTCGCAAACGACTTCGCGCGCTGGATCGAGCGGCGGCTGCCGGATCGCGACCCGGTGCTCACGCGTCACCTCGATCCGAGCGTGCTCAGCGTGCCTGCGGTCGCCCTGGAAGCGACACGGCGCGCGCTCACCGACACGGCACACGAGCTATTCAGCGCGCTGCGCGCGGCCATCGAGCAGCCCGCGCAAAGCGTCACCGATGTGCGTCACTCGCTGATCCAGCGCGCGCTGGAGCACATCCAGGAGTTCTCGGCGCGAATCCCCCCGGAAACCGAGGGTGCGCCGCTGTCGGCACAGCGCATCGCGCAAATGCACGCCATCGATCACCTGCTGCGCTTGCTCTCGCGCCTGCCGCCGCGCACCGCCGTGCGGCGCATGCTGACGGATCCGCGCTTGCAGTCCGGGACGGACAAGGCCCGCACCCTGCTGGCCACGGCCGAGGCCTGCATTGCCGAAGACTTCCGTAGCGAGCAGCTTGCGGCCCTCGAGAAGCAGGCGTCCGCGCTGGCGGAGCTGCGACGCACCCAACGGCCGATGGTCATGCGACAGACCGCCGGCGGCGAGTGGACGCCGGCCGGCGCGATCCGGGTCCTCGATGCCATGCGCTGGCTGGAGCGCGTCGCGTATCACACCTGGCGGTTGAGCTGGTATCTGGCCCAGAGCAGGCACGACTCAGAGCAGGTGGGGCGCAGCGGCCCCGCAACGGAGCCACCGGGTCTCGACCGGGTCGCGCCGGATCCGCCCGCCCCGCGACGACGTTCGCGACCGCCCGCCTGAGCCGGGCGTCTCACCCGCGGTCGAGACGTCCTCGAAGCCCCGCGCTGAAGACCTGCTCGACCGCGCCGCTCGGGGCCCCGCGGGCGTGCGGCCCGCGACGGCGTGTCACAGATCGCTGCGCTCGCTGCCCGATCCCGGCAATTTACGATGCAGCGCCGCCTTGGCAAGCAGGTGTGCGCTCACCGGCGTGGTGATGGCAATGAAGAGGGTGATCAGGAAGACATGCAGCGACAGGCCCTCCCCGCGGGTACTGAAGTACAGCGCCGAGGCCAGGATCATGCTGCCGAGGCCCAGCGTGGTCGCCTTCGAGGGGCCGTGCAGGCGCGTGAAGAAATCCGGCAGGCGCG